>NATJ01000058.1 GCA_002085305.1 Epsilonproteobacteria bacterium 4484_65
TAGAACCTATTTTATCAAATACCATTTTCATAAGGAACTCCCTTAGATAAGGTCTTTAGTTAATTTCTCTTTGTGCAAAAAAGAAGTTAATTTCAATTGTTGCGTTTTCAACAGAATCACTTCCGTGTACTGCATTTGCATCAATACTCTCAGCAAAATCTGCTCTGATAGTACCAGCTTCAGCTTCTTTAGGATTCGTTGCACCCATAAGATCTCTGTTTTTAGCCATTGCATTTTCACCTTCAAGTACTGTTACAACAACAGGACCAGAGATCATGAAGTCTACAAGGTCTTTAAAGAAAGGTCTTTCAGCATGGATAGCATAAAATGCTTCAGCATCTACTCTTGAAAGTCTAATTTTTTTAGTAGCTGCAATTCTAAGGTTTGCTGCTTCGAATCTTGCAAGAATTTGTCCTACAACGTTTTTAGCGACTGCATCTGGTTTGATGATTGATAATGTTTGTTCCATCTTATATTCCTAAGCGATAATTTACTTCATTGTATAGTGTACAGAAGTATTCGGGCGGCATTATACTGAAAAATATATTAAAGATTTATTAAAGAAAGAGAGATAGATAAAATAAGAAAGATTTGTCAGGCAAAGCCTGACAAAGAAGTGACTAGTCTTCGATAACAGGTTCGCCTTTAGCGCCTCTGCCTTCCATTGCTGGCATACCTTCAACTACGTCATCCCATACGATACAACCCTCAGTCGGGCATGCTTCAGCACAAGCTGGTACATCATGGTGATCTACACACTCAACACATTTGTCTGCGTATACATAGTAAATCTCTTCACCTGTTGGATTATCATCCTCATCTACGATTGCTTCTACTGGACATTCGTCAATACAAGCTGCACAATTGATACAAGTATCTGTAATCATTACTGCCATTTTTTCTCCTTAAATTGAATATGCTCAAACTATATCAAAAGATTTTTAAGAAATACTTTAATATTTTGATAAATCGTGCAAATAGTACAAAACAAAGCAAATCCCTACAATAGTAGAAATTTGCTAGTTGATAATGACTCTTTTTATTGAGCCTCTGTTTATAGAACTAAAGTCCTAAAAATTGTTTGATATCGTCTACTTTATCTGTTTTTTCCCAACTAAACTCTACATCTTCTCTTCCAAAGTGGCCATATGCTGCCGTTTTACGATAGATAGGCCTAAGAAGATCCAATGCATCCGTGATCCCTTTAGGTGTAAGATCAAAAAGAGCTTCTACACATGCCGTGATCTTATCTTCATCTACTGTTGCAGTACCATGCGTATCTACATAGATAGAAACCGGTTCAGATACACCTATAGCATACGCTATTTGCAGTGTAGCTTTATCACACGCACCTGAAGCAACAAGATTTTTTGCTACATGTCTGGCAGCATATGCAGCTGAACGGTCTACTTTGGTAGGGTCTTTACCAGAAAATGCTCCCCCACCATGCGGACATGAACCACCATAAGTATCTACAATGATCTTACGTCCGGTAAGTCCTGCATCCCCTTGAGGACCACCGATAACAAAACGTCCTGTCGGGTTGATATGATACTTGATCTCATCACTCATCAACTCCGCTGGGATCACCGCTTTGATCACCTCTTCAAGTACCGCTTTTTGTACCTGTTCAAGTGTCACTTCCGGATGATGCTGTGTTGAGACAACAATGGTGTCTATAGCCACAGGCTTATCATCTATATACTTCACAGATACTTGTGCTTTACCATCCGGACGTAAAAACGGGACAGTACCATTTTTACGCACCTGGGCAAGTTTTGCTGTGATTTTATGTGCCAAAGAGATAGGTAGAGGCATTAGCTCTTTCGTCTCATTACATGCATAACCGAACATAAGTCCCTGGTCACCTGCACCGATCTCACCTGAGGCCTGATCAACACCCTGGTTGATGTCCGGACTCTGCTCACCTACGCCATTCAGTACACCTGCAGATCTATAGTCAAAACCATAGCTTGCATCCGTATACCCTATCTCTCTTACTACCTCTCTGGCAATCTCTTGCATTGGGCAGTATGTATGTGTTTTAAGTTCTCCTGCAATAACACAAAAACCATTACTCAATAACGTCTCACATGCTACTCTAGCTTGTGGATCTCGTTCGATAATATAATCTAATATCGCATCAGAGATCTGATCAGCCATTTTATCTGGATGACCCTCGGTTACCGATTCACTTGTAAAAATGTATTCGTTAGCCATTTTTTTCCTTTATTTAATTGTTCACTGTCACTGAACTTGAATAAATATCTCATAAGGTACTTATTCAAATTCCGTAGGGTGGATTTATCCACCACAACATCATAATGGTGGATAAATCCACCCTACAATATTCGTTTTGCCAATTGCTCTGGCAATATCCCTAATGACTCTTCCACTAATTTCGTATTACCATGCGTAATAAACGCATCATCATACTCAAATGAGGTTAACGATATATCTTGTATCTTTTTTTGACTTAAAAGTTCAAGTATGGCAGAACCTACACCTCCCTGCGCTGCAGAGTCTGAAAAGACAAACCATTTTTTATAGTCACTGCTTAATTTAACAAGCATCTCTTCATCTAATGGTTTTACAAAACGTAGATCTAAAATAGCTACTTTATTATCTAATAGTTTTGCTGTCTGCTCTGCCCGTCCTACACCGTTTCCATATCCAATGAAGAGAATCTCTTCTCCCTCTTGAAGTAAAACAGACTTTCCTAACTCAAAAGCAGGACTTTCACGATCTTCAGAACTAAAAGCACCTCTGGGGTATCTAAAGGCACAAGGGTGATCGTACTCTTTAGCAAAGGACATAGCAAGTTTCATCGTTGTTTCATTATACGGTGCAAGTAACGTCATATTGGGGATGGCACGTAAAAATGAAATATCAAAAGCCCCTTGATGCGTCTCACCGTCTTCACCTACGATCCCTGCCCTGTCAATGGCAAATGCCACACCCAGATCCATTAGAGCAATATCATGGATCACTTGATCATACCCTCTTTGCAAAAACGTAGAGTAGATCGTACAAAATGGTTTAAATCCCTCTTTGGCCAAAGGTCCCATAGAAGTGACTGCATGCTGTTCCGCAATGGCAACATCCCAAAAACGTTCAGGGTATTTTTCCATGACAGCAGACATCCCTGTGCCACTTGGCATAGCCGCAGTTACACCTACCACTTTTTCATCTTCATCTGCCAACTCTACCAAAGTATCAGAAAAAATAGCTGTTGCAGCTTTAGCACCATTTTTTTTAGGAACCTCACCTGTTTTCAGATCAAAAGCACTCACACCATGCCAATGCTCTTTAGTTCCCTCAGCGATCTCATACCCTTTACCTTTAATGGTTTGTGCATGAATGATAACCGGTTTACCCAGTTCTTTTGCCACTTCCATTGTTTCAATAAGTGACTCAATATTATGTCCATCTACAGGACCTATATACTCTATACCCATCTCTTCAAATAAAATACCTGGCGTGATAAGCTTAAATGACTCTTCAAACCTTTTTGCCATATAGGTTGCACCGTCTGGAAAATGCTCAAGTACTTTTTCCACTTTTCCTTTAAATCTCTGATAAAAAGAGCCTGCCATCGTTTGAGAAAGCAGTTTAGAGATAGCACCTATGGGTTTAGCAATACTCATTTCATTATCATTAAGTATGATGATCACCGGGTATTTTCTATCTCCCAGTTCATTCATCGCCTCATATACCATTCCTGCACTCATACTTCCATCACCGATGAACGCTACGGGAATTCTATTTTCACCTTTGAGTGCAATGGCTTTGGCCGCACCAACTGCGAGTGAAATGGATGTAGAGCTATGCCCTGCAACATAATAATCATACTGGGATTCACTTGGCTTTGTATACCCGCTGATCCCATCAAACTGACGTAAAGTATCGAAGTTGTCCCAACGGTCTGTGAGAAGCTTATGTGCATAAGCTTGATGACTGACATCAAAGATAAAAGGGTCTTTATTGACATCAAAAACCTTATGCATAGCTATGATAAGATCTGTCGCACCCATAGTTGAACTCAAGTGTCCACCATTTTGACTTACAGTATCCAATATCTTTTGTCTGATATCTTCTGCTAAAATATTGAGCTCTTCTATAGTATATGATCGTATATTTATCATTTTGCTTATCTCTTTTTCATGTATGCGTTTATAAGTTTTTTTGTAAAAGCGATATGTTCATCATCATATGCTAGACCTAACTCTTTTGCAAGTAATTTTAACTCTTTTTTACTCACAAGTTCAGAGGATACAGTCTCTGTATCCTTTGCAGTAAAATCCTGTAAAACAAAAGGTGTCACTTCTACTTCACTTGGCTTTACCACTTCTACTTTTTTCAAGCGATGACCTCTTTAAAATGTTTAAAAAAGATGTCATTCTGTTTTTGTGTTCCTATGGTAATACGCACTGCATTCATCCCATAAGAAGCCAAATTACGAATGATCACACCTCGTTGAAGCAATGCATCAGAGATCTTTGTTGAATCTAATGTCTCATCAAACAGATAGGTAATAAAATTGGTATAACTGTCGATAAATTTTAAACCATTCTCATTTGCAAACTCTTCATAACGTTTTATCTGCACTTGGTGAAGTGCGATGGACTCTTCTACAAAACCTACCTCTTTGCATGCGGCTATAGCTGCTGCCAATGAGAGTGTAGAGATGTTGAATGGAGGTCGCATCTTGCTCAATTCTTCTATAAGTTCTGCCTGTGCGATACCATACCCTACACGCATACCACCCAAGCCATATGCCTTGGAGAACGTACCCAAATAGATCACATTTTCATAACCTAACAGATCTTTTGGTGTGATGGCATACTTCGTATCTTTTGCTGCAGCATACTCCATATAGGCACCATCCACAACGATGATCGCATCTTTATGCATTGCCTTGATCATATCCAGAACTTCTTCTTTACTTGTAGCATCACCTGTAGGATTGTTCGGTGTACAAATATAGACGATCTTTGGTTTACGCATATGAAACGCTTCCATGAACTCATCATACTTATGTTCATAACTGGCTGTACGAAGCACTTTTGCACCCATCTGTTTCGCATAAATTTCATACATTGCAAATGTCACTGCAGACATAAGTACTGAAGAGTCTTCATCTAACACTGCACGTGATATGAATTCCAGTACCTGGTCAGACCCTGCACCAATGATGATATTTTTATCTTGCACATCAAACTTTTCACTCAATGCAGCTTTGAGCTCAAACATACTGTCATCAGGATATAAATGTGCTTTTGCAGCATTAGCCTTAATAGCTTGCGCTACTGCAGGACTTGTGCCTATAGGATTTTCATTTGAGGCAAGTTTCACCACATCTTCAGGAGCAATACCAAACTCACGAACAACCAATTCGATAGGTTTTCCTGCTTCATATGTTTTTATATTTTCCAAAACTTTATTAAATTTTATCATTTATATTTTCTCCATTGTAACTTACTGCCTGCTATTTATCACTTATTTTAAATATCTTCGGTCTCTTTGACATAAGAACCCAATATTTTTATCTCATTTTGATGTTTTTCCAAAATTGGTTTGATATTTGCATCATCTTTATGTCCGTTAAATTCCAAAAAGAAAACGGATTTACCTTCTACGATATGTGATTTTATTTTGGTTAAATTCACATTTGCTTTTTCAAAATCATTCAGAAACTCTACCAAGGCACCCGGTTCATTGGAAAGTCTTGCAAGTATCGATGTCTTGTCAGCACCTGAAGGCTGGTTTTCAAAATTGGAAATAATAAAAAAACGTGTTTTGTTGTTGGTATCATCTTCTACATTCTCAAAACGGATCGGGAGATTGTTTATCTTGGCTGCTACAGAAGGACAAAGTGCGGCTGCATCTTTATCATCTCGTGCCAACTTTGCTGCTTTGGCTGTTGACTCCACAGGGATATGTTCTATCTCATCCAAACCCAGATCCTGTAAAAATTTCCTACACTGCCCAAAAGCAATATCTCTGGAATAAATTTTCTTTAACGTTTTAAGATCTTCATTGACTGTAGCAAAGGAAAGATGTACATCCACCACTACTTCAGCAATAATCTTCAAATCATATTCATCTAAACAATTAATTGTATCTGAGACAATACCGTTCGAAGAGTTTTCTATGGGAATCACACCAAACTTGGCAGTGCCTTTGTCAACCTCTCTAAAAATACCGGGAATGGAACTGATAGGAAGATAGGTACTCAAGGCACCAAATTTACTTGCAGCTGCCTGATGGGTAAAACTGGCTTCCGGTCCCAGATAGGCTACCGCTTCAGGTAGTTCAAGGTTTCTGGCCACTGCAAACATCTCTAGAAAAAGTGCTTCTATGGCAGCATCTGTGAGTTTACCACTGTTTTGTGCTTTGAGACGATTGAGGATCGCTTGTTCTCTTTCCGGACGATAGATAGGAGCACCTGTTGTGTTCTTAAGTTCTCCTACCTTATGTACCAATTCCATACGCTCATTGTAGAGTTTTAAAAGTGTTCATAGGTTTCACGTTTACGTATCAGTCTATCTGCTCCACCTTGCAGTGCAACTTCTGCAGCTTTGGCACGTGTATTATAGTTGCTTGCCATTGTAAACCCATAAGCTCCTGCTGAGTGCACCACAACAAGATCATTATGTTCAAGCGGAGGCAAGGGTACATCTTTACCAAAAAAGTCACCGCTTTCACAAACCGGTCCTACCACATCTGCAGGTGTTTTCTCACCTTCTACCATCACTGCTTCTATCTTATGATAAGCATTGTAAAGACTTGGACGTATGAAGTCATTCATCGCACCGTCAACGATGACAAAACGTTTGCCATCATTGACTTTTTCATACAGTACTTTTGTGAAGAATGCACCTGCATTCGCCACCATGTAACGTCCCGGTTCACACAACAGTGTAACATCAAGCCCCTTGGTCGCTTCAAAGATAGCTTGCGTATATGCTTGGGCTTCGATAGTCACTTCATCATCATACACTACACCGATCCCACCACCGACATCAAAGAATTTAATATCTATTTTGATCGCTTTGAGTGAGCGTACCAGATCTGCCACGATACCACATGCTTCACGTATAGGTGCCAGCTTTGTCAACTGAGAACCAATATGAAAGTGAATCCCTACAGGGTTCAAAAATTCTGATTTATTTGCATAAATATACATACGTTTAGCCATATCTATCTCAACACCAAATTTATTTTCATGTAATCCTGTTGAGATATACGGATGTGTCTGTGGATCAATATTTGGATTGACACGGATAGAGATACGTGCTTCTTTGCCCAACTCTTTGGCTATCATCTCTACACGTTTCATCTCAGCTTCACTCTCTAAGTTAAGCAGTAAGATATCATACTCCAGTGCTGCACGTATCTCATCATCACGTTTACCTACACCTGAAAAGATGATCTTATATTTATCCACACCCGCATTCAATGCTCTTTGCACTTCACCAATACTCACACAGTCAGCGCCTGCACCAAGCTTTGCAAGATGTGCGATCACAGAGAGGTTTGAGTTTGCTTTTACAGCATAATTAATGATAGATTTTTTCCCGGCAAAAGCATCTTTAAGCGTATTATATCTATTCTCAATATAATCAAAATCATAAATATACAATGGCGTACCATATTTATCTGCCAATGCTTTATAATCAATATTCATCTATTTTATCCTACTTCTATTTTAGGGTGATTTTATCTAAAAATGACTAAAAGAGAGCTAGGGTGGTATTTTTATGCGATCAGTCGCATGAGCCGACTGCTGAAGTTAACATAGTGTTAACGTAGTTTTTTGGGCTTTGCCCAAAAAGCGTACTATAAATAATAACTTATCTAAAAGTTAATTAAAAGGTGGATTTTAAAGCTATATGGGACTTAAGCTATACTCTTTTCATCTGTGATGTACACATATAACGCATATAGCCATAAAAGTACTATAGGTAAAATAGCAGTAAATTCAGGGGTTAAAACACCATTTGAACCCATCTGGTTCAAGCCAAAAAGAATACCCCAGATCACAAAGGTTGCACCTAATGAAAGTGCTATCACAGATCCAATATTCATCATTCTCGCATGAAAAGGCAACTTAAAAAAGAGAATAAGTAAAAGGGCAATAGCAAAAAGTGGGACGACTATTTTATTATATAAAGCTGCTCGAATTTTATCTGAATTCAGATTTTGCTTGTTAAGCAGTTTCCATGTGTTGAATGCATCAATAATATTAAGTGCTTTTCCCTCATAAAGTGATTCGATGATCTTAGGCTTATACCCTTGAAGTGTTTTGATACTCTCTTTGTTCTCTATGGTATATTTTTCTAATTCACCCTCTTCGTTATAGACATGTGTTTTAAGTATGGCATTTTGTGCGTCCCATTCATTACCATCAAATATGGCAATTGGGGCATGAATAGTGTAACGAACCTGATAGCCTTCAACTTTAAAAATAGTGATATCTTCTATCTTTTTTTCTACGGGGTCAAGGTTTTTAATATAGACGAAAGTATCATTATATTTAAAGAAAAGGTCATTGACATCATAAGCATGAAGTTCATTTTCAAGTAAAATTTCTGCCTTGTCTTTAGCATAAGAGAACTCGGTTGTATGCAAAAAAGTAAAGATAGCATAGGTGACAGATGCCACTGCCAATAAAGGGATAAATAGCCTCTTTTTGTTATAGCCAAAAGCATGCAGTGCACCCATAGTGTTATTTTTTACGAGAGAAAGTTTTGTCATAATCACAGCAAATACGATGGCTAAAGGATAAAGCAATCCCAGTGCCTCTTGCCACATATAAAAGATATAGAGTATTTGATAACTACTTGAAACATCAAGTTTTTGTACATGCTGAAAATAATCGATCACTGCAAAAGCAAAAGAGAGACCAAATAAAATAGCTAGCAGATTTTTAATATAAAGTTTAGATATATACCTAAAATGTAATGAGGGATAAAGAAGACTCATACATTCAACCCTTCTATAGATTTTAAACTATATTTTGACTTGACTTCATTTAACTCTTCACTTACCAGTAATTTACAAGCTTCAGCTACATGTGCAATAAGTTTATCCAATGCTTTAGCCTCTTCATCTGAAAAAGCATGCAGAACATAATCAGATACTTGTGATTTATGTTCTGGTTTTCCTACACCTACTCTTACACGCAGGTACTCTTTAGTGATATGTGCATCAATGGATTTAAGTCCATTATGTCCACCATGTCCACCACCCCTTTTAAAACGCACTGCACCAAATGGAAGATCGATATCATCATGAATTACAATGACCTCATCGAGTTCTACTTTGTAAAAATGTTTAACTGCCTGCAGACTTTTACCGGAAAGATTCATAAATGTTGTGGGTTTTAAAAAAAGTGCGTTAGCAGAGCGATAAAGCTTGCCTTGAAAAGAAGTTTTGGAAATATTTCGGGCAGAAGAGTCATCAACAAGTTTGTCAATGACCTTAAAGCCGATATTGTGTCGTGTATTTTCGTACTGTGATCCCGGATTACCTAGACCTACGAAAAGTGTCATGACTTTTTATTTAGCTTTGATTACACCACAAACAGCAACATTATCTCTATCCATCATTTTACAGTTTGCAGGTACTTCAACATCTCTAACAAGGAGAGACTGGTCTCTATCAAGTGGTTCAACATCAAGATCAAAGTTTGCAGGCATATCTTCGATAGTTCCTCTTACTTTTAGTCTCTTTTTAGACATAACAAGTACACCTTTGTTTTTAAGACCTATAGGTGTTCCATGTGTAATTACAGGAACAAGGAAATTTGTCACTTGACCTGGAACTGCTACTCTTAGATCTACGTGAGTTACATCACCGTTTACCGGGTGTAGTTGATACTCTTGGATAAATACATTGATCTCTTTATCACCAACTTTAACTGGGAATGCAAGTGTTTCTTTATTTCTTATAGTTCTTACAAATTCACCACGTTTAAATGCAGCATTGATATTTTCAACACCATTTGCATAAATGTTTGCGATTAGATAACCATCTCTTTTAAGCTTCTTTGCATTCACTTTTCCGATACTCTCTCTAACGATACCTTCTAACATATTTTGTCCTTAAATTTAAATATTATCACATTTTGCATGATAATTGGAAGCGGATTATATCGAAAAAAGTTTAAATTAACCCTCCTCATCCTTAAACTCAAAGATATCTACTTCTTTTTCATCAGCATATTCATCAACAATGGCACCTTTCCCGACACCTTGCATTTTAAGTTTCATATCTGCTGGGTTAGTTGCATACTCTAATGCTATTTTCTCAGTAATTTCTCCTCTACGCAAAATATCCAGAAGTGCTTGATCAAAAGTTTGTGTACCATAGATCTCTTTACCCTCAAAAAGCGCATCAGGGATCTCTGCATCACGGTTCTCTGCTATGAGCTGTTCTATTCTGGCTGTCTTTTTGAGTATCTCTATTCCAGCAACCCTCCCACCTTTTTTTGTAGGAATAAGTCTTTGCGAGATGACCCCTTCAAGTACAGAAGCCAAAGACATACGAATACGGTTTTGCTCCTCATTTCCAAACATACCAACGATCCTGTCTATCGTTTCTTTTGCATCCAATGTATGCAGAGTTGAAAATACAAGGTGACCCGTATTTGCAGCATGTAGCGCAATATCAATTGTCTCCAGATCCCTCATTTCCCCAACCAGGATAATGTCAGGATCTTCTCTCAAAGCTGCTCTAAGTGCATCTGAAAAAGAGTGTGCATCTTGTCCTATACCTCTTTGGTTAACCAAACATCCTCTGTCTTTATGTACAAACTCAATAGGATCTTCTACTGTAATAATATGTTTTTTCTGCTCTCTGTTGATCTTATCGATCATAGCAGCCAAGGTAGTAGATTTACCCGAACCTGTAACACCGGTAACAAGGACAAGCCCCCGTTGTATATCGGTAAAAGTTTTAAGGACTTCTGGGAGATTAAGCTCTTCAAGTGTTAAGATCTTCACAGGAATGATACGGAAAACTGCACTTAAACCATCCATCTGATAAAAGAAATTCACACGAAATCTATTTTCTTCACCCAGTACATAAGAGAAATCCAGGTTCCGATCATTGATCAGTTTCTCATACTGGTCTTTGGTAGTGATCTCACGTGCAAGTTTATCAACCATCTCTGCACTCAACTCATCTTTTCCAAGTACTTTCAATACACCATGAATACGTACTCTTACTTGAGACCCTGATTTAATATGAAGGTCAGACCCTTCATTACTGATCATAGTTCGCAGATAAAGTTTGAGTTTTTCTTCCATGTCACTTCCTTTCTGGTCAGGTTTTATTTATTTAATAGATTCAAGACTCTCTAGCATCTCTTTAAATGCCTGTTCAAATGCTTCCAATCCATCTTTAAGTAAAGAGGCATATATCTCATCCATATTAAAACCGCTATCTGCCAGTTTTGTAAAGTAGCCATTGATCTCACTCTCTTCTATAGGTAACTTTGGCGTTAATCTTTTACTTTTAACAAAAGATTCTATGGTAGCCAGAGGGGCAGTATTGACAGAACGTGATGCTAAAAGTTCTCTTATATAATAATCTGCTGCCAACTCATCACCCTTGACACCTGTACTTGCAAAAAGTGTACGTATACTTGGTGTATAGTTTTTTTCGATTAGATTATAGATCTTGGCAGCATTATAAATTCCTGTTTTAGCTACATCTATACCTTCTTGCGCTAAGTCTGCATCAAGTAATCTATCAAAACGACTCACAAAAACAGAGATAACCGCATCTACCCTTCCCCCACCATCTGCTTCAAAACTATCTAGCCCTTTTGTCATCGCTTTAAGACATTTTTGTGCCTGTTTAGGAGAGAAAATCAGTGTTGCATTTACAGAGATACCTGTATCTAATAGTTCTGTCATTGCAGCATACCCAGCTTCAGTTGCCGGTACTTTCACCATCACATTAGGCTCACCTATCGCTGCAAAGAGTCTTTTCCCCTCTGCTATGGTACCTTCTGTGTCATTGGAAAGAAAAGGATCAACTTCTATAGAAATATAGCCATCATTTCCCTCGGAATAAGAGGCCCTTAATGCTTGTGCAGCTGTACGGATATCTTCGATAGCCAAGGCTTCATACTTCTCTTTGGCACTTTTCCCTGCCAAACTTTCCAACTGCTCTTTATATGCGGGGGAAGTAGTGATCGCTGAAGCAAAGATAGATGGGTTGCTCGTTGCCCCATTAATAGTGCCATTTTCTATTAGTTTTGAAAACTCATTTTTAAGATAATCTCTCTCCACAAAGTCCAACCATAAAGAAAACCCTATATCTCTATTTACCATCTATTTTTCCTTCTAATGGATATGCCCACGTAAAATGCTGCCATGAACCCAGATCACTGGGCTTTTCCAGAGTTTTTTCAAGTGCATCAAGAAAAATATCTCTATCTACAACCTCAGCCCCTAAACCTATCATGTGATCTGTTTTCATCTGACAATCTATAAAATCATAACCTTTCGCGCCTAAGACATCACTTAGTGCTTTAAAAGCTACTTTCGAAGCATCTGCCACCAAAGAGAACATCGACTCACCAAAAAAAGCTTTTCCCATCGCAATACCATACAATCCACCTACAAGTTTCCCTTCTTTATAGATTTCAACACTATGGGCAAAACCCTCTTCATGAAGCCCTGTAAAAGCTTCTTGTATCTCTTCTGTGATCCATGTGTGATCCTGCCCGTCTCTGGGAACCATTGCACAATGTTTAATAACATTTGAA
>NATJ01000059.1 GCA_002085305.1 Epsilonproteobacteria bacterium 4484_65
GATCACATCTTTAACCATCTCCAAACATTGGATGTTACTGGGTATTTTTAATATGATACTCTCATGCATCATGTTCCTTTTTGTGCAAGGAATTACTTTGTATTAAAAACTGCAAGGCGGAAGCACCCATGATCTTCATTCCAACCTGAAGAGCATCATCATCCACATCAAAACGGCTGTTATGCTGAGGAACACAGGTTTTCTTTTCTTCATCGCAGGTTCCCAGTCTAAAAAAGGCTCCCGGAACAAGCTTTAGATACTCAGAAAAATCTTCTCCTCCCATCACCGGGTCTATAAGGTCTATACACTTCTCTTTTCCAATGATCTTTTCTGCTTCATCTACGATGATGTTTACTATTTTCTCATGATTGATCAATTCGGGTTGTCCAAATTCATAGTCAAATTTATATTTTGCGCCCATGGATTTAGATATACCTTCAATAGAGGCTTCCATCATTTGAGGGATATTGTTACGTATCTCTTCATTAATGGTTCTGACAGTTCCTTTCAACAGAACATGATCACAAATAATATTAGAAGCTTTCCCCCCTTCAATAGTTCCCAGTGAGATAACTGCAGGGTGTAGAGGATCGATCATTCTTGAGACGATATGGTTCAGTGAATTTACGATCATAGAAGTAACAAGGATCGCATCTACTCCCTCATGAGGTCTGGCACCATGGGCTGATTTACCAAAGATCTCGATGCTAAAAACATCAGCAGAAGCCATCATGACACCGTATTTATAGCCTATCTCACCACTATTGAGGTAAGGGTAGGCATGCAATCCGAAGATAGCACTCACCCCTTCAAGTGCCCCCTCTTCGATCATCTCGACACTTCCTCCCTCCTTGCTCTCTTCGGAAGGCTGAAAGATAAATCTTAGATTGCCCGGTAACTCCTCTTTGTGTGCTGCTATCGCGATGGCTGTTCCCAAAGCGATAGCGGTATGACTGTCATGTCCGCAGGCATGCATGATCCCTTTTTCTCTGGAAGCATAAGGTTTGCCTGTCTGTTCCTGAATAGGCAGGGCATCCATATCAGCACGTATAGCTACAGTTTTCGCATTTTCATCTACCATCAGATCAGCGATCAAGCCAAAATGTTTATTGCTCTCTTTGATCTGGTATCCACTGACTTCAAGTATACCTTTTACCAGATATTTGGTATGTTCCTCCTGCCCGGATAGTTCAGGATGTGCATGAAGATCACGGCGAATAGTAATGATCCGCTCATTGATCTCGTCTATTGTTAAAAAAAGTTTTTCTTTTAAATTTTTCATTATTTGCCTTTCTTTCTTTTAAGACTATTCCTAATTATACTCCTTTTTTACGTTTAAAAGTAAATTTGATATATGTTTGCAATGATCAACTTTACCGACCTCTAACCTCCTTTTAGATATAATCCACGTAATTATGTAAACACAAAAGAGGATATTTATGCTGCTTTTTACCACAGAACCTACGTCTGCTTCGGAGCTTGCCGTAGAAATTTTGACGGTTATAGAAAGTTGTGTTTGCCATGAGACCTATTTTAAAACAATGTTGAACAAAGAAGAGAAATGATATTTGAACATGAAATCCCAAGTGGGAGCCGCCTTTACTTTGGTAAAAGTGCCAAGATAAAAAGAGAGATAGAATATGTGGCAAGCCAAACACTGGATGGACTTGGATTTGAAGAGATAGTTACACCACTTTTTTCATACCATCAGCATGAGTCTTTTGATGACAAAAAGCCATTAGTAAGGCTCAATGATGAAGAGAACCATGAAGTGACTCTGCGTGCAGACTCTACAGCAGATGTTGTACGTATCGTTACAAAAAGACTGGGTCGCAGTATGGAGTCTAAAAAGTGGTTCTACATCCAACCGACGGTTACATTTCCAACCAAAGAGCAGTACCAGATAGGTGCTGAAGTGATAGGTGGGAATTTTGAGAAGATGGCAGAAACAACAGTTGTACTTTTAAAACAGATCGGTATAGAGCCAGTGATGCAGATAGCAAATATCCGTATACCACATCTTTTAAATGAAAAATATGGTGTTTCTCTGGAAGTATTGAAGTCAATGCATGTTGAGCAGATCATGAACGCAGATCTACCTTGGATAGAGCAACTGGTAAGGCTCAACTCTGTGAATGACTTGAATGATCTCAGTGCATTCCCTGATGACATCAAAGCAGAACTTGAAAAGATAAAAGAGGCTATAGAAAAAATAGAGTATAACAACGTGGTTATCTCTCCACTCTTCTATGCAAAGATGAGATATTATGACTCTTTGACATTTAGAATGTTTGAAGATAACAGTCTTTTAGCCATGGGTGGGATCTATACCGTAGATGCTGTAGAAGCAGCAGGATTTGCACTCTATACGGATGAGTGTATCGCAAATAAAATGAATCGAGGATAGGGTAGATGAGTAAAGCAGATTTGATCGTAGGTCTCCAGTGGGGAGATGAGGGAAAAGGAAAGATTGTTGACCATATGGCACAAACACATGACTATGTATGTCGTTTTGCCGGTGGGCACAATGCAGGGCATACCATCGTTATAGGCGATAAAAAGTATGCACTTCACCTTATTCCTTCTGGTGTACTTAACCCTAGTGCTAAAAATATTGTAGGTAATGGTGTTGTTCTCTCTCCAAAAGATTTCATCAAAGAGATGGAGCAGTTTGATAACCTGAAAGGAAGACTTTTCCTTTCAGACAAAGCACATGTACTTTTACCTTACCATGCACTTATTGACCAAGCCAAAGAGCGTATGAAGGGCGATAAAGCTATCGGTACCACAGGTAAAGGAATTGGACCTGCCTATGGTGATAAAATTGCAAGAGTGGGGCATAGACTGGGTGAGTTACTTCAGCCTGAAAAGCTTACGGCGAAGATCGTTGCTTATTTTGAGATGAATAGACCTGTTTTTGATGCTATGGGTGTTGAATTACCAACCCAGGCAGAGCTTTTAGCAGAACTGGAAGGCTACAAGGCAGTACTTGGTGACTTTATCACAGATACGACTCAACTTATGTGGAAGATCATGGATGAGGATAAAAAGATCCTTCTTGAGGGCGCACAGGGTACGATGTTGGATATTGATCATGGAACATATCCTTATGTAACATCCTCATCAACTGTAAGTGCCGGTGCATGTACGGGTCTTGGGATCAATCCTAAAGATATTGGAAAAGTGACTGGCATTGCCAAAGCATACTGTACAAGAGTAGGAAACGGTCCTTTCCCAAGTGAAGACTTTGGAGCAGAGGGTGACAAGCTTCGTAAAAATGGACATGAATTTGGTACAACTACAGGTCGTCCAAGAAGATGTGGTTGGTTTGATGCTGTAGCTATGCGTCATGCTGTTCGTGTGAATGGTGTAGATCAAGTTTCACTTATGAAGTTGGATGTGCTTGATGGCTTTGATGAAGTGAAAGTATGTGTAGCTTATGAAGTGGATGGTAAAGAGGTAAACTATGTACCTTATGACCTTGAAGATGCAACACCAGTTTACAAAAGTTTTCCAGGTTGGGACAAGACAGAGGGTGTAAGAGAGTTTGACAAGTTACCAGAGACGGCTAAGTCATATATCTTGGCACTTGAAGAGATGATAGGGACTAGAATGGGAATTATCTCAACAAGTCCAGAGCGTGAAGATACGATAATCAGATAATAAGGGGTAATAATGAGATTAAAACCACAACAAACAGGATATGTAGCTGCAAAGATCGGGATCGATCTGGCCAATGCTCCTTTTATCACACTTCCAAAAGGGAGAGAAGCAGTAGTTGAAGCATGCAAGAAGATCATAGATGAAAACCTTGCTAAAGAGCATGCTTTAGATGAAAAAGTAAAGAAGATCCTTGATGAAAATTATGATGAGATAGAGTTTCAACATGCAGATGAGAGACAACTTTTCTTTATGATCAAAAAGAAAATGGCTGCAGAGCATGGTGTCATTATGAATTATGATGACCGTTACAATGACTTGGCACACCTTATTTTAGATGAATTGTATGAAAACTATTTAGTTGAGTACAATGTTAATGAAAACCAAGTAAAAAATGTTATCTTTAAAGCGTTTAAAGCATTTGCAGATGCGTATGATGAAATAGATGATATTGTGTATGATAAAATTAAAGGTATGCAAAAAGAAGTTATACCTGGATCCCAGGATTATGAGCTTTTATATGAAAGATTTTATCAAGAAGAACTTTCTAAGAGAGGTATGTTGTAATGAACAAGGTTTCTTTATATTTTGAAAATGGGTTAATGCTAGAAGCAAAAAGTTTTGGTGCAGAGGGTACATCGGTTGGAGAGATAGTTTTTAACACGTCTCTTACAGGGTATCAGGAGATCGTTACAGATCCTTCGTATGCCGGACAATTTGTAACCTTTACTATGCCTGAGATAGGTAACGTAGGGTGTAATGCACAAGATATGGAAAGTAAAGGTGCTCACTGTAAAGGTATTATCGTTCGTACTTATCAGGACCGCCCGTCTAGCTTTAGATGTGAAGAGACTTTGGCAGCGTTATTGAAAAAAGAAAATATTCTGGGTATTACTGATATAGATACACGTTTTCTCACAAAAATGCTTAGAAATGAAGGTGCCATGATGATGGTAGCTTCTACTGAGATACACGACAAAGATGAACTTAAAAAAGTGTTAGAGACTTCACCTCGTATTGAAGAAGTAAATTATATCGAGCAGGTAAGTACAAAAGAGTCATATGTACATAATGAAGCACGTTATAATACAGATACATTTACCTATGATGCTCCTCAAACAACTAAGAAGATCATTGCACTTGATTTTGGAATCAAAAGAAATATTCTTAATGAGCTTACACATGCCGGTATGGAAGTAACAGTAGTACCCAACTCTATGTCTGCAGAAGAGATCATCACTAAGATCGATGCAAAAGAGATAGATGGAGTATTTCTTTCAAATGGTCCTGGTGATCCGCTTATCTTAAAAGAAGAACAAGAGAAGATCAAAAAACTAATCGCGCATAAAGTACCACTTTTTGGCATCTGTCTTGGGCATCAGCTTCTTTCTATTTCTCACGGATATGACACATATAAACTCAAGTTTGGACATCATGGTGGAAATCATCCTGTGAAAAATACTGTAACAGGTGCAGTAGAAATCACTGCACAAAATCACAACTATAATGTACCGGACAATATTACGGAAGTTGCAACGGTGACACATGTAAACCTTTTTGACAATACGATCGAAGGCCTCAAATATAATGACTCTCCAAGTATGTCCGTGCAACACCACCCGGAAGCAAGTCCTGGACCACATGAAAGTGCTTACATCTTTGGTGAATTTGCAAAGATGCTTGTGTAGTTACTGTAGGGTGGATTTATCCACCATTTTAAATATTGGTGGGTAAACCCACCCTACGCGTTATTTAGTATAATGAAGGAAAAAAATGAATATAGCTATTTTATTTGGAGGATCAAGCTTTGAACATGAGATAAGCATCGTTTCTGCAATTACTATGAAAAAAGTACTTAAAAAAAGTACTTTAACATACATTTTTGTAAGTCCGGATAGAGAATTCTATCTCATAGATACAGATAAAATCAATTCAAAACTTTTCTCTTCGGGTGAATATAAAAAATCTAAGCAGTTGACATTAAAAAAAGGTGCTTTCTTCGTAGATGGTATGTTTGGAAGCAAAGCTGTAGATCTTGATGTAGCACTTAATCTTATTCATGGCAGAGATGGTGAAGATGGTAAAATGGCTTCTATGATGGAGTTTTTTGATGTTCCTTTCATCTCTCCGCGTATGGAAGCTTCCGCACTCTCATACAACAAACTTTATACGAAGTTTTTAGCTGAGAGTCTTGGTGTCAAAACAGTAGCATACGAGTATCTCTCTAAGAATGATGAGAGAAAAATCTCTATGGATTATCCGGTGATCATTAAACCTGTACGTTTGGGTTCAAGCATCGGTGTAAGCATTGTAAAAGAGGCTTCAGAGCTTGATTATGCACTGGATGTTGCATTTGAATTTGATACAGATGTAATTGTAGAACCTTTTATCGAGGGTGTAAAAGAATTTAATCAAGCTGGATCTTACACAAATGAATGGGAACTTTCTATCGTAGAAGAGCCGCATAAAGAAGAGTTTTTGGACTTTGAAAAAAAATATATGGACTTTTCGCGGGATTCACAAGTACTTGCAGCTGATATCTCAGATGACTTAAAAGTGAAGATACAAGAGAGTTTTAAAAAGATCTATGACCCACTTTTTAAAGGAAGTATCATCCGTTGTGACTTTTTTGTGGTTGAGGGTGAAGTACTTTTAAATGAGATAAACCCTATCCCTGGATCTATGGCAAATTATCTTTTTGAAGATTTTGAAGGGATGGTTTCCAGACTCTCTAATCATTTACCGAAGGAACAAAATATAAGTGTGGATTACCAATATATTCACTCTATCCAAAGTGCAAAAGGGAAAGCATAA
>NATJ01000060.1 GCA_002085305.1 Epsilonproteobacteria bacterium 4484_65
GCAGTCGTGACCGTTACTCTCAGGAGAGGTTGAACAGCTTGTTGTTGCTTGGGCAGTAGTACTGCAACAGCTCTCTTTTAATTCTTCTCTTTTTGGTTTGAAACTAAACATTTTGCATCCTTCATACGATATTAGTATAGGCTGTACTGTGTGCAATATATGTGTATAAACATCTAAATATTAGTGTGGCTTAGATATATTTTGCTCGTAAATGTATACCGTTTGACCAAAACCTTATAATCTAACATATTTTATAATGAAAAGTATTAATTTCTTTAAAAGTCAAATAAGACTTATTTAGTCTTATTTAAGGAGATCTATACTATCATATTAAATTATAATAAACATAATTAAGGATAATAATATGATGCCATTTACAGATGAAGAATTATACCATGCAGTAGACAACAATCTCCATAAGGTAACCGCTTATGTAAGCTCACACGGTGGGAATATCCACTTAAAGGGAGTAAAGGACGCGATTATTTATATAGAACTTGGTGGTACCTGTGGTGGATGTTCCATGAGTCTTATGACCACCAAGATGGTTGTACGACGAGAGCTTAGAGAACTTATTCATCCAGAGTTGGATGTGGTTAATGTTGACGGTACTCCGGAAAATGAACTTCCTGATGATTGTTACAGAGAAGAAGCGGAAGTTGTAGAAGAAGTAGAAAAAGAAGGCTTGATAGACAAGGTTAAAAAGTTTTTTTAGATCATAGTGCAGAGTTATCTCAATAACTCTGCATAAAATTACGCGTACTGATTTACGAAGTCACGGGTAAATAATAAGCCACTGCAATCAATGAAATAACAACACCCAGCCATAATGTCGGTATAAGCCTATACTTTAACTTAACATCTTTTAAACCCATAAAGTAATCAATAATAAGTTGTCCTTTAATGAATGTAGTTACAAGTAAAACAGCGACCAGTGATGCATTCACATATTTTAAATACCCCAAAAGATAAGCAAAGATCGTAAGTATGACTAAAACAACCCATATAATTTCTAAAATTCTTTTAAGATTCGGCATTTAGTGCCTCACTGTACTGCATTTTAATGCTTGTCATCATCATCCCCTTATCTTATAATGTAAACTAGTGGAAAAAGCACGATCCACAACAAATCTACCATATGCCAATACGACGCACCGGTCTCTATGCCTTTAGAGTCATTTGGCAGATACCCATAAATCTTTGTCTTTTTATATATGATAAATAGAATACCTGAACCTAAAAGTACATGTAAAAAATGAAATACCGTCAACATAATATAAAACATGAAATATTTATTGGTACTAAGGTGTATGCCCATCCCAAATATATGGGAAAACTCTGTGATTTTAATCCCTAAAAAAGCAATACCGCATAGGATGGCAAGCAGAAGCCATTTGGATGCTTGGATGTTGGACTCTTTTTGACTTTCCTGTGTCATGTTTCTAATACTTTGAACTGCTTTTACCACAAAATAACTGCTTGTGATCAAAATAAAAGTATTGATAAAACCAGATGTTTGATTGACTGCAAGTTGTGAAGCATTAAAAAGTTCTACATCAAGCCTTCTTGAAAAAGCATAGCCCAAAAAAAGTAGTGCAAAGGTAATGAACTCCACATAAATAATAACCCATATGGCAAAATCCCCAGGAGGATGTGGCTCTTTTAATGCGATACTTTTAGACATCTGAACTCTTTGTAAAATGCAAAGATATAAGCTTCTCAAGTACTTCTAAGACATCATCTTCATCACTAAGTGACTCTACTATAGAGTGCATACAAGCCTGATACGGGTCAAAACCTTTTGTAATTAATTTTCCCGCATAGATGAGTAATCTTGTTGAGACTGCTTCTTGAATATCTGTATCGTCCAGTTGACGGATCTCTCCGGCGATATCTACCAGTTTTTGTGCTGTATCATCGTCCACTCCACTCTCTTTTATGATCACTTCTTTTTCTATGTCAGCTTTTGGATAATTAAAACTAAGTGAGATAAACCTCTGTTTTGTACTTGGTTTCATCCCTTTTAACACATTTTGATAGCCTGGATTGTACGATACAACCAGCATAAAGTCAGGATGGGCTTCTATCACTTCACCTGTTCTGTCTATGGGCAATACTCTACGATAATCTGCTAAGGAATGCAGTACAACCGTCGTATCTTTTCTGGCTTCTATGATCTCATCAAGGTAACAAATACCACCATTTCTTACCGCTTTAGTCAGAGGTCCATCTTGCCAATAGGTACCATTTTCATCTATGAGATGGCGGCCCACTAAATCTGCTGCACTCAGATCGTCATGGCAAACCACTGTGTAAACATCTCGTCCAAGTTCTTCACCCATCGCTTCAATAAATCTGGTTTTACCACAGCCTGTTGGACCTTTGATTAAAATAGGCAAGTCCATCTGTGCGGCAGCCTTAAAAAGTTCCACTTCATTGGATTGAGGTAAATAATACGTTTTCGACATTTTTTTCCTTTTTATTTCGTTAAATTTATATACACTTCAGTGAGTACTTTTGGTAATCTCTGGCCATCTCTTACCACTGCATAGCCATTTCTTCCAAATAGATAGCCCAAGTACTCTTTGGCATCAAGATCAACAGTAATACAAAAAGGGGTAATACCTTTTTGCTTTACCTCTTCAATGGCTTTTTTTGTATCTTCTATGCCATATCTTCCATCGTATCTATCTTCATCATTTGGCTTACCGTCACTAATGATCAAGAGTAGTTTATTGGCACTTTGTTGTTTATCCAAGATCTTTGCAGACTCTCGTATGGCTGCACCCATTCTGGTATAATATTCTGGTCTGATCGTGTCTATTCTCCCACGGATCAAATCATTGTATTTATCTTTGAAGTTTTTTATAATGCTAAAATATACTTTTTTATTTTGCAGTGATGAGAAAGTATAGATGGCAAACTTGTCCTGGAGTTTTTCCAAGGCTTCAGAAAATACCATAAGAGAATCTTTTATGACATCTATTATCCTCACCTCTTGTGTGATACCACCTTCAGTAGAGAGTGAAATATCTGCTAAAATAAGTGTAGCCATATCTCTTGTCTTTTTTTCAAAAGTCGTATAAAACTTTTGATGATGCATTGATTTATTTTGATGCCCGCTATACTCGATCCAACTATCCATATTTATCTCATCACCATAAGGAAGATTGTCATTTTTGATACGGTCAAGTGCTAAAAGGTCTAACTCCCCCTGTATTTTTCGTACCGTTTTTCTTAATCTTTTTGGTAATTCTATAGGTATGACATTGGTTGTTACTTGAGGTAAAATACGAACATAATTTACAAGGTATCCACTTTTAAGATAATCCCATTCATCTATGAAATGACCTTTCCCCAGTGGATAGATAACCGTTGTATCGGGCTGCAACTCCAGATCCATTTTAATACGTGATGATAAATTTGCCTGTTTCTGCCCTATGGTTATCTCATCGAGATCTTCGGCATGATAGAGTGCATCTTCATCAAAACTGTCATCTTCCATTCTATCTACATTGACCTGCTCAAAAATACTCATTAAAGACTCTGGTAAAAAAGCAAGGAAACCATCTGTTTCATTTTTATCATCTATCTGATTGCTCTGCTTTTTCATTTCAAGCGTATCAGTTTGGTCTTTATCTTCTTCTCTTGTAGGGTCTTCTTGTTCTTCATCCCCTGTATTATTCACTTTGTTTAGCGTCAAGGCAGAAGGGTATATCCACATAGGATTTGGGTAATCGTTTATTAAATCTTTATTTGTTTGTATTTCTAAAGATTTGATAAATGATAATTGCTCATATTTATCAAATAAATATTCACTGGCACTCTCATAAAAGAGTTTAAAACCACTATATTTATGGGTGAGATAGTGCATTGCAGCTTGATTTTGGTCTATGAGATTATTATCTGTGACATTATTTACCCTTGTTGACATAGCGATAAGCCAATAATAGAGCATCTCATTTTGTTCTTTTGTAGGAAAATACGCAAACGATGCAGGAAGATAGATAGAATCTTCATCTTGCCATGTAAGATAAAACTCTTTACCCAAGAATGATATTCTTTGCAATAAGGTTCGTGAAGTATCAACATGTCTTTTATCTGTCACTTGTAGATCTTTACCTTTTTCACCACCCATGAGGTGATGAAAAATGTTTAATGACTTACTGATATCGGCAAAATACACTCTCTCATCTTCATGAAATTTGTGTACTTTTTTGTTTAGGTATTTATCCCAATTTTTACCGATACTCTCTTCAAGTTCAAGCCAATAATGAATCATGTCAATCTACCCAAATATACTTACGCTTCTTCTTTTACAAAGAAACTATAGAAGTATGTAAGAAGTCCTATAAAAACAAGCAGTCCAAATCCGGCACGGATCATAAAAATGCTTGAAATGGACTCTGCTGATTCCATAAATCCTATAAGTTCAGTTCCCACTCTTGAATCAAAGATTTGTACAAGACCAGCAGCACTTAGAGCCAATGTAAGACCCATCATACCGATATTCATCATCCAAAATGAAGTTAACTCTACGTTTTGTGCTTTCTTAGAGTTACCATGAGGACGACCTCTCAAAATAGGCATTGCATAAGAGATCACTGTAAAAATAATCATAATATAAGCACCATAAAAAGAGAGGTGGCCATGTGCAGCAGTTAACTGGGTACCATGTGTGTACATATTAACAGGTGCTAGGGTATGAAAGAATCCCCAAACTCCAGCTCCTATAAATGCCATAACCGCAGTTCCTTTTGCCCAGGTAAGTGCTATTTCATTGTCATGTTTGATCTTTCTGTCTCTTGACATAGTAAATGCAAAAAGGATCATAAGGAAAAACGGTAAAGGCTCAACAGCAGATGAGATAGACCCGATCCATAACCAGTATTCAGGAGCACCCATATAGAAGAAGTGGTGTCCCGTTCCTAAAATACCAGATACCATAGTCATCGCAATGATCAAATAGAGCCATTTATCGATATGCTCTCTATCTACTCCTGTAACTTTAATAAGTACAAATGCCAAAATAGCACCCATGATAAGCTCCCAGGTAGCTTCAACCCATAAGTGTACAGTAAACCACCAGAAGAATTTATCCATAATAAGGTTGTCTGGAACATAAAATGCAAATAAGAAGAATACAGCAAGACCTAGTAGTCCTGTAATTAAAACTGTAGTAATAACAGTTCTTCTCCCTTTAAGTACAGTCATACTTACATTGACTATATATGAAACTACAACTAAAACGATACCGACTTTTGTAGGTAAAGGTTGTTCTAAAAACTCTCTACCCATCGTTGGGAGCAGTTCATTAAAAGTAATCTCCGTCAAAGTTGCATAAGGCACAAAAAGATACCCTAAAATCGTAGCAACTCCTGCAACCACAAATACCCAAAAGGTAATTATAGCTAACTTTGGACTCCAAAGTTCTCTTTCTGCTTCTTCAGGAATCAAGTAATAAGTAGCACCCATAAAACCAAATAATATTAAAACAATCAATAAGTTTGTATGCACCATTCTTAAAACGTTAAATGGAATTAACGGGAATAAAAAATCACCATATACATACTGTATTGACATGAGTAAACCAAATAAGATCTCTCCGGCTAAAAGAACCAATGCAAAAATAAAATACGGTTTTGCGACCGCTTGTGAACTATATTTCATATCTTCTCCCTACCCTTCAATTGTTGGTGGCCAGTCATTGGCATTTACTTTTGATGTCCAGATCAAGAAATCAGAAAGGTTATCTACCTCTTCATTGCTTAAATTAAATTGTGGCATCTTTCTTCTATCTGGTACAGCTAACGGCTGTGCCGCCATCCATCCTTGCATATAAGCTTTAAACGTTACTTCGTCTGAAGCCCCTCTTCTATTAAATACATTCATAAGTTCTGGTGCATAGTATGCTCCTTCTCCAACAATTGTATGACAACCGACACAGTTATTGTTTTCCCAAAGTTTTTTTCCCAGAACAACACTTTCAGTCATATTTACTTCATTTGATCGTTCCGGTATTTGATGTACAGTATCAAAAGTAAGTGCTATAAATATGAGAAGGGCAAATGTACCACCACCATAATAAATATTTTTAGCCATACTTTTCGTTATACGCTCAGTCATAGGTAATCCTTTTTTAAATTCTACCCTTAAGTAGTAATTGGAATATTAGCAAGATTTTATTAATTCTACCTTTAAGTAGTAATTAAAATATTTGTATTATAATATGACGTATAAATGAAGAGTTAAAGGGGTCATATGCAATTGAGTAATACATCACAATATGCTATAAGAATTTTAGCTTATATGGCAGATAAAAAAGATTCTCAACTTAATGCTACGCAATTAGCTGAGATACTCTATATACCTTATAAGTTTTTCCATAAGAGGAAGAGAAGGCGGATATAAATTAAAAAAGAAAAGCTCCGATATAATGGTTAGTGATATTTTAGATGTGTTTAATGACTCCATCAAAGATGAGCAATGTGTCTTAGGTATAGGGTTTTGTAACGGTATGTGTAAATGTGCCCTGCATGATCAATGGATGGAACCAAAATTGCTGCTGCAAAAAATGTTTCGGGAATCAAGCTTAGAAGATATTGCTGGTAGAGGATGTAAAATATAGTATGAATATGCATTGAACTGCAGAGTCATTTTCTCTGCAGCGATCAACAATTAAAACAAATATCCAAACCTAACAACAAATCGTTTTTTCTCTAACGGTTGATACTCTTTTACATTTTTATGAAGTAAAAATGACATACCGACATCCAAGTGTATTTTAGGTTTACCAAACGGTAAAAAGTGAACTTGGGGTGTCACATACCCAACTGTACCGCTGAATGCTTTAAATGGCAACATTTGACGCAACATTGGGTTTGTATCCTGTCCCATATCTGTTTTGGAATTGTATTTTCCATTATACTCAAGTCCTACATTAAACTTTTCAGTCAGCGCATGCATATACCCTATGTCATAACTTAGCTCATTTCCAAAGTCATAATCATGTTCTGCTTTAGGTCTATAGGTAAACATGGTACTGGCATCCACTCTTCCGCTGCCAAACAGTTTTGATATCCCTGCTCCCAGCTTATATTCTGCCTTGCCTGTTCCCATTTGTGTAGGCATAGGTGTATTTTCATTCATTGCAAATGGTGGTGCTTTTTTAAATCTATCATCTGTAGAACCGGTAGGAAGCTTAATACCAAATTTCAAAGCAGTCTGATAACCATCCTCTTTCATATCAGTTAACTTATATCTTCCCATTACAAGTATGTCACCTATACCACTGTTATCTATGGCTACATCGTTTGGACCAAGTTTTGCTGTAGCTTCTATACTTTTATGCGGCACCACCAAAGCAATATTGAGATCATCAGATACTCCATAAGCCAAAATCAACATATTGATATTTGCCGTAGCATCCAACTGTTCTTTGTTCGGCACTTCACTTGAACCGTCAAACATACTATTGCGGTCAAAGTGCATATATCTATAGAACATCTTTGTCTTGCCTTCCGGGAGAAGCATTCCTCCAGCCTTAGAGTTAATACCCGGTATTACATCTGCACTAAGATTGGTATATCCCAAAATCAATCCTAGAGAGAGTGCTGTTATTTTGTTTTTTATCATTT
>NATJ01000061.1 GCA_002085305.1 Epsilonproteobacteria bacterium 4484_65
TAGAATTGTCGCTCTTAAATAAAGGTTTTTGAGGGATTAAATTAAGGTGGTACCGCAGGTCGGATTCGAACCGACACGCCCTAAAGCAGAAGATTTTGAGTCTACCAAGTCTACCAGTTCCATCACTGCGGCATACATATTGAAATGTAGATGAAATTCTACAGAGTGAGAGCTTAAACATCGTTTAGAATATCATTAAAAGACTATTTTATAATAACTTGACAGTTTTTAATAGTTATTTGTTATAATATCTTCATTAATTAATATCAAGGTCATATTTTTGAAAATAACGATTATTATCACAGCTATACTTTTTATGTACGGTGCCTTCTCCACGCTGTTCCCTGAGACTGCTTTAATTGGGAATATCGGAAAGATAATAGGAGATACAAACCTGCATCTTTTTGGGTACTTTGCCTATATCAATATTTTTGTCCTTTTTTATCCACTTTATAAACTCTATACCAATGCCTCTGTGCGAAAAGATATTGACTTTTATTTGGGCTGGATACTGTTTTTTATTGCAGTTATTATTTTCTCATCTTTGGTACTTGAAGCTAAAAATATAGGCTTCATTGGTACCCAGATCGTAGAGTTTTTACAGCCGCTCATAGGAAAAGCAGGACTTTGGTTACTATGGTTGATGATCATGGCACTCTCTTTGGTCTTTATACTTGATGATGATTTCTCTCCTAAAGATCTAAAAGTAAAAGGTTTTAGTCTGGCACCACTTGCTGCAGGGACAGGAAAACTATTTTCTGGGCTAAGATCCGTTTTGAAAAAGATATTTACCAACCCTTTCTCTTCTCCTGCTTTAGAAGATGAGATGATGCCGGTTATGGATCAAAAAGAAGAAAAACCAAAGAAAACACGAGTAAAAAGAAAACCGGCAGTTAAAAAAACTGTAACAAGAAAAACGCTACCCAAAGCAGAAGAAAAAATAAGTACAGATCTTAGTGAAGACGATGATCCAATTATGAATGAGATCCTGGAACTTGAACATGAATTTGAAGAGACACTTGAAGCTCGAAAAAAACATTCTAAACAAAGTAACACTTCTGGTGTAGAGATCGTTGAAGAGTTGGAAGAAAACTCTAAACTTATGGAGCAGATAGATAAAGGGAAGGTGGCAAAACCTAAAAACTTTAAACTTCCAAAACTTGATTTTCTGCAAAAAGCACCTAGAGTAGCTAAAAAGATAAATGAAGCAGAGATAGATAGAAAGATAGAAGAACTACTTTCTAAATTGCAGCAGTTTAAAGTAGATGGTGATGTAGTACGTACCTATAGCGGACCACTGGTAACTACCTTTGAGTTCAAGCCGGCACCCAATGTAAAAGTTTCTAAAATCCTTAATCTTCAAGATGATCTTGCCATGGCTCTAAGCGCTGAGACCATACGTATACAGGCACCTATACCTGGGCGTGATGTCGTGGGTATAGAGATACCAAATGAGTCAGTAGATACGATCTACTTACGTGAAATTTTAGAGAGTGATCTCTTTAAAGAGTCTAAATCTCCATTGACTGTGGCACTGGGGAAGGATATCGTTGGTAAGCCGTTTATTACAGACATCAAAAAGCTTCCTCATTTACTTATAGCAGGAACCACAGGTTCAGGTAAATCAGTGGGGATCAATGCGATGATACTTTCGCTTCTTTATAGAAATGACCCGGAACACCTCAAGTTGATGCTTATTGACCCTAAGATGCTTTATCACTGAACCTAAAAAGGCCATAGCAGCACTGGCAAATATGGTTGGTGAAATGAATCGTCGTTATACGCTTATGGCAGATAACCGCACGAAGAACATAGATAATTACAATGAAAAAGTAAAAAAAGATGGTTCTGCAGAACCGTTTCCTTTTATTGTTATCATCATCGATGAACTTGCTGACTTGATGATGACAGGAGGTAAGGAGGTGGAGTACTCCATTGCCAGACTTGCACAGATGGCAAGGGCAAGTGGTATACACCTTATAGTTGCAACACAAAGACCAAGTGTTGACGTTGTGACAGGACTCATTAAAGCAAACCTGCCTTCACGATTGAGTTACAGAGTAGGGCAGCGTATTGATTCTAAAGTCATTTTGGATGCCATGGGTGCTGAGAGTCTGCTTGGACGCGGAGATGGCTTATTTACACCTCCTGGATCAACAGGCTTGGTAAGACTTCATGCTCCTTGGAGTACAGAAGAAGAGGTCGAAGAGATAGTAGAATATCTCAAAGCTCAGCGTGAACCTGAGTATGATGAAAGTTACCTGGTCGCAGGTGGCAGCTCTGCCTCTGAAGGCGGTAGTGGTGAAGTAGAACTAGATCCACTTTATGAAGAGGCAAAAACAGTGGTACTTACAGATCAAAAAACGTCCATCTCCTACCTGCAGCGTAAACTTCAGATAGGGTATAACCGTTCAGCCAACATCATAGAACAACTTGAAGCTAAGGGTGTGCTATCGCCTCCTAATGCAAAAGGTAACAGGGAAATCGTCTGAGTACCAAAACAGTGATGAATTAGGAGGTTTCCCTGCTCTTTTTTGTAAC
This sequence comes from Epsilonproteobacteria bacterium 4484_65, assembly GCA_002085305.1. Taxonomy (GTDB): domain Bacteria; phylum Campylobacterota; class Campylobacteria; order Campylobacterales; family Sulfurovaceae; genus Sulfurovum. Next base: position 2,542 of record NATJ01000061.1, read on the forward strand.
TATATGCTACATCAACTCTAACTACTTTATAAGCACTTGTCATTCAAATAACTTTTAACCTCATTTCGATAAAATTAAACCACAAAATAATTAAAAATAGGAGACTTTATGGCATTAATTGAAGCATATAAAGCACATACAGAAGAGAGAGCTAAACTTGGTGTACCACCATTGGCATTAACAGCCGAACAAACAGCAGAGTTAGTAGAATTATTGAAAGCAAGCCCAATTGCAGATGTTGATTATGCAATGGAACTTTTAACCCAAAAGGTACCTGCAGGTGTGGATGATGCAGCCTATGTAAAAGCAGCATTTTTAAATGATATCGTTCAAGGTAATGTATCTTGTGACGCGATCGATGCAGTAAAAGCAACAGAGATTTTAGGAAGTATGTTGGGTGGGTTTAATGTCCAACCTTTGGTCGAAGCACTTAGTCATGATGATGCAGCAGTTGCCCAGAGTGCAGCAGAACAGCTTAAAAATACACTTCTTGTTTATGATTCATTCAATGATGTAAAAGCACTTATGGATAGTGGTAATGCATTGGCTAAAGAGGTAGTAGAGTCTTGGGCAAATGCTGAGTGGTTTACTAACAAGCCAGAGATGGAAAAAGAGATCACTGTTACTGTATATAAGATCCCTGGAGAGACAAATACAGATGACCTTTCTCCAGCTTCTGAAGCATTTACAAGAGCAGATATCCCTCTTCATGCAAACTCGTTCTTAGTAAACAGAATGGATAATCCACTCGATACTATGAAAAAACTAAAAGAGAAAGGTCACCCACTTGCTTATGTTGGTGATGTTGTAGGTACCGGTTCTTCAAGAAAATCAGGTATCAACTCTCTGCAATGGCACATGGGTAAAGATATTCCAAATATTCCTGGTAAAAGAACTGGTGGTATTGTTATTGGTGATATTATTGCTCCAATCTTCTTCAATACAGCAGAAGATTCTGGATGTATACCTATTCAGGCACCTGTTGCAAACCTCGAGACAGGTGATGTGATCACAGTTAAACCTTTTGATGGTGTTATCGAGAAAGACGGAAAAGTTGTATCTGAATTTACGATTGAGCCAAACACACTTCCAGATGAGATGAGAGCGGGTGGTCGTATTCCACTTATCATTGGTAAAGGGTTGACTGCTAAAGCAAGAGAAGCACTTGGTATGGATGCAGGAGATATCTTCATGACACCAACACAACCAGCTGATAATGGTAAGGGTTATACGCTTGCACAAAAAATGGTTGGTAAAGCATGTGGTGTTGAAGGTATTAAACCAGGTGTTTACTGTGAGCCTATAGCAACTACAGTTGGTTCACAAGATACAACCGGGCCAATGACAAGAGATGAGATCAAAGAACTTGCAGCACTTAACTTTGGTGCAGACTTTGTACTTCAGTCATTCTGTCATACTGCTGCGTATCCTAAACCAGCAGATATTGCACTTCAACATACACTTCCAAAATTCTGGACAGAGAGAAAAGGTTTTATTCTTAGACCAGGTGACGGTGTTATCCACTCATGGTTGAACAGAATGTGTCTTCCTGATACTGTTGGTACAGGTGGAGATAGCCATACAAGATTCCCGATCGGTATCTCATTCCCTGCAGGTTCAGGCCTTGTTGCATTCGCAGCAGTAACAGGTATGATGCCACTTACTATGCCTGAGTCTGTACTTGTAAGATTTAAAGGTGAAATGCAACCAGGTATCACACTTAGAGATATGGTAAATGCTATTCCTCACCAAGCGATCAAAGAGGGTCTTTTAACGGTTGAGAAAAAAGGTAAGAAAAATATCTTTGCTGGTAGAGTTCTTGAGATCGAAGGTCTTGAAGATCTTAAATGTGAGCAAGCGTTTGAGCTTTCTGATGCATCTGCTGAGCGTTCAGCTGCTGCGTGTACAGTTAACCTTAACAAAGAGCCAATCATTGAATATCTTGAGTCAAACATTGTTCTTATCGAAGAGCTTATCGCTCAAGGATATGAAGACAAAGCAACACTTCAAAGACGTGCTGACAAAATGAAAGCATGGATCGCTAATCCTGAACTTCTTAGAGCTGATGCTGATGCTGAGTATGCTGCAGTTATTGAGATCGATATGAACAAGATCACTGAACCAATTCTTGCTTGTCCTAATGATCCAGATGATGTTAAAACATTGACTGAGATTCATGAAGCCGGTATGAGAACAGATCTCGACGAAGTATTTGTTGGTTCTTGTATGACAAACATTGGTCTATTTAGAGCATTTGGTGAAATTATCCGAGGAGAAGGTGCTGTCAAAACGAGAACATGGATATGCCCACCTACAAAAATGGATGAGAAGGAGCTTACTGAAGAGGGATACTACTCAATATTCGGTATGGCTGGAGCAAGAACAGAGATCCCTGGTTGTTCGCTCTGTATGGGTAATCAGGCGCAAGTGGCACAAGATGCATGGGTATTCTCAACATCAACAAGAAACTTTGATAACAGATTAGGTAAGAACTCACAAGTGTATCTTGGTTCTGCTGAGCTTGCTGCTGTTGTTGCACTTAAAGGTAAGTTGCCAACTGCTGCTGAATACCTTGAGATCGTTCAAAACAAGATCAAACCGGAAATGACTGATGAGATTTATAAGTACTTAAACTTCAACAAAGTTTCTAAAGACGAATTAGAAGCGATGGTCGGATAGTACTCAACCTTCTTCTTACAGGCAGAGAGACTTCTCTCTGCCAGTTTATTTTTTCTATTTTCTTTCTATTTAATCCCCCCATATTTATACTCCTATAAACTAACAGATATTTACTACAAACATATTATGATAGACTACACTATATGTGTATTGGAAAAATATTCACTAAGGAGACAAGATGATAAAATATCTTATTTTACTACTACTCATACTAACTATTCAACCCAGTGCCAAGGAGCATACAATGCAAAGTATTTATGATTTTAAAGTTAAAACCATAGAGGGTAAAGAGACAACACTTGAAACCTATAAAGGTAAAGTGATACTCATCGTCAATGTTGCAAGTAAATGTGGATATACACCACAATACGAAGGGCTTGAAGCATTGTATAAAAAGTATAAAGAGCAAGGGTTTGTTGTCTTGGGCTTTCCATGTAATCAGTTTGCTTCCCAAGAGCCTGGAAGTGAAGCAGAGATCCAAAACTTCTGTCGTGTGAACTTTGGTGTGACCTTTCCGATGTTTGCAAAAATAAATGTCAACGGAGAGCAGACACACCCTCTCTATCGCTATCTTAAATCCCAACAACCAGGTTTCCTTGGAAGTGAATCGATCAAGTGGAACTTTACTAAGTTCCTGGTTGATGAAGAGGGAAAAGTCATTGATCGTTTTGGTTCTGCTACTAAACCAAGATCGCTTGAAGAGGCTATTGAAAAGTTATTGAATTAAGAGATCATATATATTGGGATCAATAAAAACAAGCTTCAGTTTATTTTATAAGAGTACAATTAATTACATCAAAATAAAAAGGGAAAAGAATGACAAGAATCACAATGTTATCAATCGTAGCAGCAGCAATGCTGTTTACAGGATGTGGAGAAAAAGCGAAAGATTCAGCTACTGATGCAGCAGCTAAAGCAGTAGAGAGTACAAAAGAAGCAGCAAGCCATGCAGTAGATGCAACAAAAGAGGCAGCTGACAAGGCTGTCGAAGCAGCAAAAGAAACTACAGCTAAAGCAGTTGAAGCCACAAAAGAAGCAGTTGACAGTGCTAAAGAGGGTGTAGCCGCAGCTACAGCTACCGCTACCGCAGCTGTTGCTGCTACAGCAAAAAATGTTGCCGGTGCGGCAGCTTATGAGAAATGTAAAGGATGTCATGGAGCAGATGGTAAGACACTGGCACTTGGGAAGTCTCCGGTGATCGCCGGTCAGTCAAAAGAAGAGCTGGTTACCAAACTTAATGGATACAAAGCAGGTACTATCAATGTAGCAGGAATGGGTACGTTGATGAAAGGTCAGGTTGCTTCAATGGATGATGCAGCTATCGATGCAGTTGCTGCTTATATTTCAGCACTGAAATAATAAATAATTTCTATAAAGACGGATCTAAATATCCATTGATTGTAGAAGCTAACCTTGAAGTGATTAAAGATGCAGACAAGATCTATCCCGGTCAGTCTATCAGAATTCCTGCACTGGCATAATGAGGCTATTGTGATCTAGCCTGATTGGCTGGATCCGGAAAAAGCTTAAACAAACTAAAGTTTTAAAGGAAAATAAAATGAAAAAAATTATATTGATCTCGGCAATTGCAGTAACAGGGCTTTTTGCAGATATGGCAACAGATATGGTAAAAGATGCAGTTGTATCTGAAGCAAAAAGTGAAGCTAGATCTACAGCAGTTAAGCATATAGCAGGTGATGATGCCATGAAAAAAGAACTCGTGAACAAAGGGGCAGATAAAGTAATGGGTAAAGAAAACCCTGTAGACAAAATGAAAGCAGATGCTCTTGGCGGTGTTATGGGTTCTAAAACTTCAGTACCTGATGCAGGTAGTTTAGTTAAAGGTGCAACTAAAAAAGAGACTTCACTTGAAGATAAAGCTTTGGACATGGCAGCAGAAAAAGCAGTAGGTTCAAACCCTCTTAAAAAAGCAGCAGCTAAAGAGGCAGTGAAGTCAGCCCTTTAAAGCGTTTTACAATTGAATCTCTGAATATCTAGATATTTAGAGATTCAGTAATTAATTCTCTCTATAAACGAAGAATATAGAAAAATTATTAAATAGTATCAAAGAGTAATAAGAAAGTTATACAAACAGTGTATAATAGCTGTATATCAAATTAAAGGAAAAAAATGTCAAATTTACTAAAAGGTGTGATTGCTGCCTTGCTGATCGCAGTATTCACAGGATGTACAAGTACAAGCGATATTAAAGTAGAGGCTTTAAAATCCGAGAAAGTCAATCTGGATGGATATAAAACGTATGAGATCATTGAGGGAAGCGGTATTGTAGATGGTTCAAAGCGTACCGATAATCTGAATGTGAATGCTGAGATGCAACAGATCATCAATACTGAGTTGACTAAAAAAGGCAAAACACCGGTAACTCAAGATCCTGATTTCTATGTTGCCTATGCAGCAGGTACAGATATGGATGCTGTCAAAGAAAAACTTGATGCAGCAGGCAAAAAGACGATCGAAAAGACACCTGAGGCTGCTATGGTATTGATCCTTATCGATGCTGAGACAGGTGTGATCATCGGGGTCTCTACGGCTGAAGGTGAGGCTAAAGGTTTACCTGCAGAAGAGACTAAAAAGCGTTTGAATTATGCGATCAAAAAGATGCTTAGTGGTCTGTAACCCTATACTATAGGCTTTCCGGGGCTCTCCCGGAGGAGCTTTTTTCTAAATTCCCCCCCCCCATTTTCAGAAATATCATATACTTTTCTCTTAACTTAAGTTATACTCTATTGTTATAAAATCAAATAAAAGGGAAAAAGATATGAAGAAAAGTAGTTCAAAATTACTATTGGCTTTGAGTTTGGGTATCGCTGCAGTAACGATGCCAACACAAGTCATGGCAAAAAAACCAAACATTTTAGTAATGTGGGGTGATGATATCGGTTACTGGAATATCTCGGCTACCAATCAGGGTATGATGGGATATAAAACACCTAACATTGACTCTATAGCAAAAGAGGGAGCACTCTTTACAGATATGTATGCACAAAATTCATGTACTGCAGGACGTGCATCATTCATACTTGGAGAACATCCATTTAGAACAGGGTTACTTACTATTGGTATGCCTGGGTCTGATCATGGTATTCCTGATTGGTCTCCGACTATTGGCGATCTTCTTAAAGAGCAAGGGTATGTAACAGGTCAGTTTGGTAAAAACCACTTAGGTGACCAGGATAAACATTTACCAACAAACCATGGTTTCGATGAATTCTTTGGAAATCTTTATCACCTTAATGCTGAAGAAGAACCTGAGACATATTACTATCCGAAAGATCCGGAATTTCATAAAAAATATGGACCTCGTGGTGTAATACACTCACTTGCAGATGGTAAGATAGAAGATACGGGACCACTCACAAAAAAGAGAATGGAAAGTATAGATTATGAGTTTGGTGCTGCGGCAAAAGACTTTATGGAACGTTCTGTTAAAGCAGACAAGCCTTTCTTTGTATGGATGAACTATACACGTGTACATGTATGGACACGTCAGAAAAAAGAGTATAGAGGCATTACCGGTATTTCTCTTTATGCAGATGCTATGAAAGAGTTAGATGATATGGTTGGAGATATGTTGGATCACGTCAAAAAACTGGGTGTTGAAGACAATACCATTGTTATTTTCTCAACAGACAATGGCGCAGAGAAATTTACATGGCCTGATGGTGGTGCCACACCATTCTATGGTGAAAAAGGTAGTACATGGGAAGGTGGTATGAGAGTACCTCAAGTAGTGAAATGGCCAAATACTATTAAGCCAGGAACTATTTATAATGATACTATGTCTCAAGAAGACTGGATGCCAACCTTGCTAGCAGCGGCAGGTGTTTCTGATGTAAAAGAAAAACTCGCTTCTAAAGAGGGCATGAAAGCAAACGGTAAGAACTTTAGAGTTCACCTTGATGGGTATAACTTTAAACCTTACTTTGAAGGTAAAGCTGAAAAAGGTCCAAGAAGAGAAATTATGTACTTTGCAGCAAGTGGTATGCTCAATGCTATACGTGTAGATGACTTTAAAATTGCCTTTGCTACTGAAAAAGGTGCGATCAATGAAGCATTCCGTCAAGTTCCAGCTTGGCCTCTTATTACAAACCTCAGAGCTGATCCATTTGAAAGTGCTCAGCATGATTCAGCAATGTATGTAAGATGGTATGCAGACAATATGTGGATGATGGTACCGGCACAAGGATTTGTTCAGAAATTCCTAGCTTCAACACAGGATTATCCTTTCCAGGCAGGAAGTTCTTTGAGTGCAGGGAATATCGGATACCATACACTTGAAATGCAAAAAGCCAAAGGCGGACTGAAAAGACTTCTTGATATGGAAGCTATGAATTAGAAGCTTTAGGCTTTAATGACTTCAAGGGCTCCTGCCTTTGAAGTTTTATGTATAGGGTTTGATCTTAAACTTTATACTTAAAACTTCATCAAAGGAAATCACTATGATCCGTATGTTTATCTCACTTATGTTACTTCTCTCATTTGCGCAAGCAGAAGAAAATCTTCCCTCATGGAATGAAGGTACTTCTAAACAATCGATCATAAACTATGTGACGGCTGTCACTAAAGAGGGGACAGCTCACTTTATCCCTGTGAAAGACCGTATCGCTGTATTTGATAATGATGGTACACTTTGGTCTGAAAGACCTGTGTACTTTCAACTTTACTTTGCCATGGATAGAGTCAGAGAACTTGCATCTGAACATCCTGAGTGGAAAACAACAGAGCCTTTTAAATCTGTACTAGAAAATGATATGAATGGTGTCATGAAGAGTGGTGAACACGGATTGGTTACACTTGTAAATGCAACACACTCAGGCATGGATGTGGAAACTTTTAAGACAGAAGTGAGAGAGTGGCTTAAAACAGCAAAACATCCGACTACTAATCGTTCTTATACAGACCTTATATATCAGCCTATGATGGAAGTGATTAGATATTTTGAGGCTAATGACTTTAAAGTTTACATCGTTTCAGGAGGAGGCATAGACTTTATGCGCTCTTTTGTTCCTGAGATGTACGGTATCCCTGAGGAACATATTATTGGTTCAAACGGTAAAGTACATTATGAAAACGGTAAAATCATCAAAGATGATGAGATCAATTTTATAGATGATAAAGAGACTAAACCAGTAGCTATATATTACACCATAGGAAAACACCCTGTAGCTGCCCTTGGTAACTCAGATGGTGACTTTGCGATGATGCTCTATACTGAAGCAAATATGAAGTATAAGACTCTACAGTTATATGTGCATCACACAGATGAAAAAAGAGAGTTTGCTTATGATAGAAAATCACATATAGGAAAGCTTGATAAAGGCTTGGATTATGGAAAAGAGCATAATTGGACAATAGTGGATATGAAGAATGAGTGGAAAGCAATTTATCCCTTTGAATTAACAAAATAAAGAGAGAAGCATCATTATGGTTCTACGTATAAAATGTTCACATATACAGTAGGGAATCAATTAGTTACTTGCAGATATTCTATAAAATATCATAACATACTATGGTAACTATGATAGAGTGAAATGATTATCTATATGTTATACTTTATAAATCATTTTAAAAGGATATAAAAAAATGAACAAAACCATCAAATATAAGTGGATTATAAATGTATGGATACTGTTGGCTTCCATATTTTTATTAGGTTGTACAGGTGTAAACACACCAGCACCAAAACAAGAGAAGTTGGCACTACCTGCTATTACAAAGAGTGCAACACATAAATATTACTCAGGAAAATTTGTTTGGCATGATCTTTTAACAGATGATGTCTCTTCTGCTAAAGTATTTTATTCAGCACTTTTTGGTTGGACATTTGAAGAGCAAGATGAATATATTACTATTTATAATCGTGGAAAGTTAATCGGTGGCATGATGCAAGTTGCACCTAAACCTGGTAGTAAAGCTGAGGCGGTCTGGTTGCCTTCTATGTCCGTGAGTAATGTTGATAGTATGGTGGCTTATGTTGAAAAGAAAAAAGGGAAAGTGCTCAAAGGCCCTCTTGATATGAAAGAGAGAGGAAAAGGCGTTCTTGTAAGTGACCCTCATGGTGCACATATTGTTTTACTTAATGCAAAAGGTGGAGATCCTGTAGACACTATTCCTCAAATGGGTGATTGGCTATGGGATGAACTATGGACCGATCAGCCTAAAGAGAGTTATGATTTTTATCGTAAGTTAGGGAAGTATGATGCTACAGAGAAGAGAGATAATTATCGTATTTTGAAACATAAAGGGAAATGGCGTGCAGGGATGAGATATGTCTCTAGAGATGGTGTAAAAGTACATTGGGTTCCTGTTGTGCGTGTTAAAGACCCACAAATAGTTATTGCGAAGGTTGTTGAACTAGGTGGTAAAGTACTGGTGGAACCTCATAAGTCATTTATCAATGGTGATGTAGCGATCATTGCAGACAATACCGGTGCACACCTCATAGTGCAACGTTGGACAGAAGGAGGAAAGTAGCCATGAAAAATACCATTAAATGGACAATATATATGGCTGCTGCTGCATCTGTAATATTTATGACAGGATGTACAACATACACATCTGTAGGATATGGTGTTTATGGTGGATATGGATATCCTTCTTATGGCTATGGTGGAGGGTATTATAGAGGAGGATATTATGGTGGAGGGTATAGGCCACCGCATAATAGACCTCCAAATAGACCTGATAGACCAAGGCCTGAACACCCTATAGCAAAACCTGACAGACCAACAACAAAGCCCTCTAGACCAACAACAAGGCCATCTAGACCATCAGCTGGACGACCTTCAACGATGCCATCACGATCTATGAGCAGACCTTCAGGCATGTCATCACGATCCATGAGTAGACCATCTGGGAGACGCAGATAGCTAATTATTATTTGATATAAAAGGAAATACCATGACACCTTATGAATCGATCCAAGTTCTCCAGCAAAGAATGAATGCGTCCATCATTGGGCAAGAGAATATCGTTGAGAGACTTATTATAGGTTTGCTCGCAAATGGAAATTTACTTGTTGAGGGACTTCCCGGACTGGCAAAAACAAGAGCAGTAAGGGCAATGGCTAAGTCTATAGACTCTAAGTTCTCACGTATCCAGTTTACACCGGATCTGCTCCCTTCAGATGTGACCGGTTCGGAAAATATGTATGAAGAGGGTGGTGAGTATAAGTTTCGTTTTGAAGAGGGGCCTATCTTTGGAAATATCATCTTGGCAGATGAGATCAACCGTGCTCCGGCAAAGGTGCAGGCAGCGATGCTTGAAGCGATGGAAGAGAGACAGGTGACTGTGGCAGGAAAGACTCATAAGCTTCCTGAACTTTTCATTGTTATGGCAACACAAAACCCTGTCGAGCAAGAGGGAACATACCCGCTTCCTGAAGCACAAAAAGACCGTTTTTTAATGCATGTGAACATTACCTATCCTGATGCAGCTTCTGAGATAGAGGTAATACGACTGGTACGTGGGGAAAAGAGTGGGAAAACCAAGGAAAGTATAAAAGAGAGAATTTCTCAAGAATTGATCTTTGCTGCACGTGATGAGATCGCCAATGTGAAGAGTACTGAGATAGTCGAATAATACATTGTTGATCTTGTGTTTGCTACACGTTATCCTGAAAAGTATGATGAAAAACTGGCTTCTCTCATAGACATTGGGGTAAGTCCAAGGGCTTCTTTGGGATTGGATCAATGTTCTCGTGTTTATGCATGGATGCAAGGCAGAGACTATACTACACCTGAAGATGTACGGGCAGTGGTTCATGATGTCTTTCGTCATCGCATCACGCAGAGTTATGAGGCACAGTCAGAACGCATCTCTAATGATGAGATCATAGATAAAGTGCTTCAACTGGTTGCACTACCGGCATAAATAATGAAAAAAGATGAAAATGGTGTCTATGTAACACTGAAGGAACTATTGAAATTTGGCCATGTGGCTAAAGGATTTAGTTTTTTGCCTTCACAGCCTGTATACTCCATTTTGAGTGGTCGGCACGGCTCCAAG
>NATJ01000062.1 GCA_002085305.1 Epsilonproteobacteria bacterium 4484_65
TCTTTCCAACCAAGTAATGACTCCATAATCTCAATCTCATTGATTGGTGATGCGTCTAATCCTTCTTGTGCAAGTTTTTTGAATTCATCTATGTTGTAAGCAACACCAGAACCACCACCAGCCATGGTAAATGAAGCTCTAGAAATGACAGGAAATCCAATCTCTTTAGCAAGTCTTAATGCCTCTTCAAGGCTATATGCATTGGCACTTTTTGGTAAATCCATACCGATTTTTATCATTGCTTCATTAAAGAGGTGTCTGTCTTCTCCCTTTTTAATCGCTTCAGGAGTAGCACCTAAAAAGTCGATACCTTCAAGCATACCAGCTTCGTTCATATCCATAGCTACGTTGAGTGCTGTCTGTCCACCCATAGTTGGCAAGATAGCATCAACATTCTCTTTTTTAATAATCTTGTTGATAACTTCAGGCGTGATTGGTTCGATATATGTACGGTCAGCAAACTCAGGGTCTGTCATGATCGTAGCAGGGTTAGAGTTGATAAGAACAACTCTGTATCCTAGTTCTTTAAGTGTTTTGGCTGCTTGAGTTCCAGAATAGTCAAATTCACAAGCTTGACCGATAACGATAGGGCCTGAACCGATAAGTAAAATAGTTTTGATGTCTTCGCGTTTTGGCATGGAGAAATACCCTTAATTTTTAGTTTAAGATTATACTACAATAGGGCAAAATATGCCCTTAAAAAAGGGCAATAAACTGAGGGTATTTAGAAGAGGTCTAAACTACTTGCTTTAGGTGTTTTCTTTTTAGGTTTTTTGCTTTTAACTTTTACTGGTTCCACCTTTTCAACAGGTGTCTCTGGTTCGATGATCTCTTCTTGTGTCTGATCGATACGACCGGGAATACTTGAAATAACCGGTAGTGTTTGATTATGTTCCACTACGGTGAGATTGGTTTCATTGTGTTCATGGCTTTGGTTTTGGTCTTGGCTTTTCAGTTCAGGACAAGGAGGATTTAAGCGTGTATCATTGCTATCGAAACCTTGGGCAAGTGTTGCATTTGTATCATTGATAAGAAAAAATGTTTTGGGATGAAAAATATCACTGTATGTTTTGATGTGTGCCACTTTATAAGAGCTTTGCAGTTCTACTTTTGTAACGACACCTACAGGAATATCAGCAAAGAAAATATCATCTAAACCGGAAGTTACAACTTTATCGTCTACTTCTATTTTATGCCACTTTGGAATAAATTTGATGATCATTTCATTTTTACCCACACCTATAGCAATACCGGGAGCTTTCTCTTCTCCTGCAAAAACGGAGAAACGACACTTCTCATCAGAAGTAAGGTAGCCATAGAGTTGATTATTGCGTACTTGTGCAGTACCTGCCACTACTGTACCCTGTATAAGTCCATAAAGCTTATCTTCTAGCAGTCCTTTAGGTTTGGTAAGGATGATCTGTGAAAAACTGTTGAGTTTTACATAAGAGATCGTCTCTGTGATAGAGATATTGTGTATAGGAAGTCTACTGAGCTTAGGAAGTACATCATAGATATTTTTGACTTGTTTAATATAGTGGGTCTGTTCAAGAAGGCGTTTACGTAAGATACGGTTTTCTCTACTTAGTTTTTCAATAGACTCTTTTTGAAAGATATAACTATGGCTTTTGTCTTCTAAGTTCTGAGTAATATTTTTATAGTTTTGTTTAATAGGGTTAATGATACCTAGAAGCGTATCAGTGATACGCTCATCATTTCTTGTCAATAGTACTGTTAAAACCAATAACAGTATAACAATAATAACTAGTCTAGTCTTCATATGCCATTTGCTGGAGCATATCCAGTTCATCTAGTGCAATACCTGTACCTTTTGCAACTGCAAGTAGGGGGTCTTCTGCTATATAGACGGGTAGTTTTACAATATCGGAAAGATACTTGTCCAAGCCTCTGATAAGTGCACCACCACCTGTAAGTACAATACCGTTTTCAACGATATCGCCTGCAAGTTCAGGAGGGGTTTGCTCCAAAACATCTTTAAGTGCATCAGCGATCTCTTCAAGTGAGTCTTTCATAGCCCCTCTAATGTGCTCAGAAGTGATCTCAATAGAAGTAAGGGTTCCTTCAACTTGATCTCTACCACGCACAGTGGTTGTTAGCTCTTCATCAAGTTGTACCGCGGTACCAATTTGTATTTTAAGTTCTTCCGCGATACGATCACCGATAAGAAGGTTGAAATTCTTTTTCACATAATCTACGATAGCTTGATCCATGCTGTCTCCGGCAACACGAATAGATTTACTAAGGACAAGTCCACCGAGTGAAATGACACCTATCTCAGTCGTACCTCCCCCGATATCTACAACCAAGTTACCATTAGGCTCTTTTACAGGGATACCCGCACCGATCGCAGCTGCCATAGGCTCTTCTATAAGATAGACATACCTTGCACCTGCATTTTCAGCAGAATCTTTTACTGCACGTCTCTCTACCTGTGTCAAGCCATAAGGCACACAGATAATAATACGAGGGCTGAAAAAACCTTTTCTTTTATGTGCTTTTTCGATGAAATAACGGATCATCATTTCTGTTACTTCAAAGTCTGCGATAACACCATCTTTCATAGGACGGATCGCTCTGATGTTACCAGGTGTTTTACCTACCATATCTTTCGCTTCTTGTCCTACAGCCAAGATACGCTGTTGACCATGTTTGTCATATTGAATAGCAACAACAGAAGGTTCATTGATGCTGATACCTTGGCCTTTTACAAGTACAAGTGTGTTTGCTGTTCCTAAGTCGATAGCTAAATCGTTAGAAAACATGCCTAATAATTTTTTAAACATCTATTTATCCTTTTTTCTGATAGCGTACTAGTATTACGCTGTTTTTTTATCTTTTATGTAAAGAGGTTTTGCCCCTGAGTCAACGACATCTTCGGTGATGATCACTTCATATCCTGCAAGTTCCGGTAGTTCATACATAATATCAAGCAGTATCTCTTCAAGTATAGATCGCAGTCCTCTTGCCCCTGTTTTTCTATTGAGAGCTTTTTGTGCAATGAGTGAAAGTGCATCTTCTTCAAAAGTAAGTTTTACTTCATCTATCTCAAAAAGTTTTTGATACTGTTTGACTAGTGAATTTTTTGGCTCAACTAAAATACGTACCATATCTTCTTTGCTGATCTCACCAAGCGTGGCAAGAACATGAAGACGTCCGATAAGTTCCGGAATGAGTCCGAAAGAGACAAGATCTTCTGACTCTACAAGGTGAAGCAGATTCTCTTCCTCTTTTTTAGAACGTTTGGTTTGACCAAAGCCTAAAGTATTAGATCCAAGTCTTCTTTTAAGTATATCATTAAGACCATCAAATGCACCACCACAGATGAAAAGGATGTTAGATGTATCTATTTGGATAAAGTCCTGATTAGGGTGCTTGCGCCCACCTTTTGGTGGGATGTTCACTACTGAACCTTCAATGAGCTTAAGAAGGGCCTGTTGTACACCTTCACCCGATACGTCACGGGTGATAGAACGGTTTTCACCCATTCTGGCGATCTTATCTACTTCATCGATAAAGACGATACCTTGCTCTGCACGCTGAGGGTCACCATCTGCTGCCATCAGTAGTTTTGTAAGGATGTTCTCTACATCTTCACCTACATATCCGGCTTCAGTAAGGTTGGTCGCATCTGCTATGGCAATAGGTACATTCAAAAATCTGGCAATGGTTTGAGCCAAGAGTGTTTTACCTGAACCGGTTGGACCTATGAGAAGTACATTTGATTTCGCGATCTGTGTTGCATCTTCAACATTGTCTCTAAAAATACGTTTGTAGTGATTATACACAGCAACAGAGAGTGTTTTTTTCGCATTTTCCTGACCGATAACATATTCGTTAAGCAGCCCATTTATCTCTTTAGGGGTATAGAGTACTTGTGTTTCTGAGTTTAATGGTGTGTCTTCCTGCTCTTCTTCTCCAAAGAGGATCTTGTATGCAGAAACCACACAGTTTGAACAGATGTACGCACTTTCTCCGGCAATGAGAGGATTCTCTTCACTTTCAGTGGCAGAACAAAAGCTACATTCTTTAGTTGACATTTTCTTTCCTTGTATCTTTTCTAGTAAAGGGTATACCTCGTTTTGAGGTTTTTATAAATTCACAGAGTGATCTTACTTTTTCTGATGTAGTGGTCTCAAAAAGTGTTTGTGCTACTTCTTGCAAAGGGTTACCTTGTTCAAAGAGCTCTCTGTAAGCAATTTTAAGTGCATTGATATCTTCACGATCCATTTTTCTTCTTAGCCCTGCAAGGTTCAGTCCACGCAAGCCGGCACGATTACCTTCAGCTAAACAGAAAGGAGGGATGTCTTGTGCTAAAGCACTGGCTCCTCCTATCATCGCATAGTCACCGATGTGTACAAACTGATGTACAGGTGTAAGTCCACCGATAACCACATGGTTACCAAGCTCTACATGACCTGCGAGTGTTGCGCCGTTTGCCAAGATACAGTTGTCTCCGATGATAACATCATGACCTAAGTGCACGTAGCCCATGAGGAGGTTTCCGTTACCTATCTTGGTTACTGAACCACCACCTTTTGTACCCGGGTTGAGTAGAGTAAACTCTCTGATGGTATTGTTGTCACCGATGATAAGCTCTACGTCTTCTCCATCAAACTTTAAGTCCTGAGGAATAGTTCCTACAGCAGAGTGAGAGAAGATACGATTGTTTTTACCAATAGTCGTTTTACCTTCGATCACAGCATGAGAAGCTACAGTTGTGTTATCTCCTATCTTTACTTTTTCACCGATATAGGCAAAAGGACCGACAGAGACGTTTTCACCTAATATAGCACCGTCTTCTATAACTGCAGAGGTGTGGATTAAAGACATAAGAAGACCTATTTATCTACAATCATAGCTTTAAGCTCAGCTTGAGCAACTACTTTGTCATCTACGTAAGCTTTTGCATCAAGCTGCCATACAGGACCTTTGTTTTTAATGACGTTTATTTTATACACAAGTTGGTCACCCGGTGTTACTGGTGCTCGAAACTTCGCTTTATCGATACTCATAAAATAAACCACTTTATTTTCAATCTCTTCTTGAGTTGCACCATCCATACTTTTAAATGCAAGTACACCACCGGCTTGAGCCATACCTTCGATGATCATAACACCAGGGTAGATAGGATGATCAGGGAAATGTCCCTGGAAGACAGGTTCAGAGATAGAAACGTTTTTCAAACCTTCTATGTACTCACCGGCTGTAAGTTCAGTAATTCTGTCCACAAGTAAAAATGGATATCTATGAGGTAATATTTTTTGAATATCAACGACGTTATAAAGCACTGGGAAACCTTTTTATAAAAATTCTCTTATTTTATCGAAAAGTTAGTAAAAAATGGATTAGGTGTTAAAGTTCTATAAGAACTTCTTTTACATCACTATAGGTTTTGCTTTGACAGAGTATTTCTATTTTGTTGGTAGGTATCTCTTCAACCACGAGTATGATGGAGATGTCGTAAGAGGTCGCACCCAGTCTTGCACGTAATTCAAGCTCTTTATCAAAAGTTGGAGGATTGTATATAAGCTCAGTTACAGTGTTGTAGTTTGTACCAGCTACTTCATTGTAATATTTTCGCGTAATAAAACGTACCTCATCACGGTTCATGTGATGTACTTCACCGATATTGTATTCTATCTTCCCTCTGGTGTATTCACCTTTGAGTGTTGAGTAGGGTAAAAAGTGTGCAGGAATGACTTCTTTGCGTACACGTAAAAGTCCCATACTCAAACGCCAGTTCAAGAAGCGTTGTTTGATGATCTTATGAGGTATTTCTTTCTCTTCAAGTTCCCAGCGTTTTTTATACATTTCTATACGCTCTTCTATGGATTCAGGTTGGATTTGTCCTGAGAGTGGTACAAAAAGTTCATCAGCCAGCTTCTCTTGCTGGTCACGTTGGATATTGAGTCCAAACATACACCCACAGTAGTCTTGGCGGTAGAGTGCATCTTCTTTGGCAAGAATATTCTGTTCCTGTGTCCCAGAAGCTTTTCTGTAGTCAGGAGCAACAAAAGCGATGCCTTCCTGCTTTGCCAATGCATCTCCGGCAGTTTGTAACTGTTTGAGGGATTTTTTAGGTGAAGTCAGAAGGGTAGAGGTGAAAGTACTTTCTCCCAGTTCACTTGCTTTTTTAGCAGAGATCTCAAAACGTCTGTCAAAACAGACAGAACAACGAGAACCTTTTTCCGGTTCATGCTCCAAGCCTCGTACTGCTTCAAGCCAATTCTCTACATCGTATTCACCTTCTATAAGGTCAATACCAAGCATCTTACAGCTACGTTTAACATCCAGTAGTC
>NATJ01000063.1 GCA_002085305.1 Epsilonproteobacteria bacterium 4484_65
TCAGGGCAGATAAAACCACTCATGTTTTCTACAATTCCTGCGATGGGAATATGAAGTTGTTTGAACATATCCATACTGCGTATGGTATCATCGAGTGCTACTTTCTGAGGTGTGGTGACACATATACCGGCAGTGACGGGTAAACTCTGTGCAAGGGTCAACTGTGCATCTCCTGTACCCGGAGGCATGTCAAAGAGCAGGACGTCGAGTTTATCAACTGTGCATCTCCTGTACCCGGAGGCATGTCAAAGAGCAGGACGTCGAGTTTATCCCACAAGATGTCTT
Source organism: Epsilonproteobacteria bacterium 4484_65 (assembly GCA_002085305.1). Lineage (GTDB taxonomy): Bacteria > Campylobacterota > Campylobacteria > Campylobacterales > Sulfurovaceae > Sulfurovum. Next base: position 286 of record NATJ01000063.1, read on the forward strand.
CCAGCATCTGTTCTATAGCTTGGGTGACCATAGCACCTTTCCAAATGAGAGATGCTCCTCTCTCAACGAGTGAACCTATGGACATCACTTGCACATTATGTGCCAAAATGGGTTTGATATTTTTGCCTAAGAAGACAGGTTGTTCTCCCTCTATACCCATCATTCTTGGGATATTGGGTCCATAGATATCGACATCAAGAAGACCAACTCTTTTTCCCTGTTGTGCAAGTGCAATGGCAAGGTTGACGGTAGTGGTTGATTTGCCAACACCACCTTTTCCAGAACTTACCATAACAAAGTTTTGAATGTTTGGTAGTACATTTTTACCGTGAGAACTTGTCTCTCTTGGCATTTTAGGTTTTGAAATAGAAACACTTATATCAAATTCTCCCAATACAGAGATACGTTTAGTGATCTCTTCACGAAGTTGAGTTTCTATTTCTGGTGCAGAGGAAGGGATATCAAGTTCTATTGTTATGTGACTATTATTAATGCTGATCTCTTTGACAAAACCAAACTCCATAATGTTTTTTGTAAAACCTGGGTATATGACCTGTGTAAGTTTGTCTTGAATCTGTTCTTTATGTATCATAGTAGTAAACCTCTTAAAATATTGTATGCATTATATCTTTTATGGGCATATTTTTTGCTATGATTAGAGCATTATTTTACAAGGAAATTTACAATGAAAAAAGAACTTACTATATTTATAGGAATTTTCCTATTTTTAGCTATTGGTATGCATTTTAAAGAATGGCTAAGTCATCCCATTGATCATGCAATGGCACTTCCAACAGCAGGGGCTTATGGTATAGGGCCATTTCACCCATTGGTCTTTACTTTGGCCTTATATTTGGTTTTTGTGCTTGCAAGAGGTATTGGTAGATTATTTTCGAAGTAGTTGGTGGATTTTTCCACCAACTAAGGGATAAAAGGGGAATTAGATAGGTAAAACTCTGATGTTTTGATCAAGTTTTTCTTTAAGAATATTTTCGATCGCAAAGAGTGTACCTGTACTTGAAGAGGCACACCCGTTACACGCACCTAAATATCTGATATAGATATCGATGTTTTCACCGTTCTCTTTGATATCAAGGATTTCCATGTCTCCACCATCCATGATGAGCATTTGGCGGATATTATCATCGATCACTTTGTCAACCGCTTTGATACGTTGAACGATAGTCATTTGGGCAAACTCTGCACCACCTTCACCTGAAGCGTCAGCTGCTTTTGCCATCTTCTCTTTTTCATATTCTTCAAGAAGGTCAACAAGATAGATATCTTTTGCTTCGTGTCCACCAGGACGGATACATGATTTACAGAAGGCTCCTGCTTTCGTATAGTCAGCGATCTCTTCTACTGTTGTAAGGTCATTAAGACGGATCACTTCTTGAAGTGTAGAGAGTGATACACGTGCACATTCACATACGATGATCTCTTCTTCAAAGCTCTCCATATCAACACCTTTATACTGTGCTGCTGCTTTTTTGATAACATCGTATGCCATTACAGAACAGTGCATTTTTTGAGGTGGAACGGCTGGTGTGTCCGGGTTGTCACGCATTGCCATCTCAACATCAATGTTGGTGATCTTTACAGCTTCATCAACCGTTTTGCCTTTACAAAGTTCAGCCATAGTGTCTGAAGATGCGATCGCTGTACCACAACCAAAACTTTTAAATTTTGATAGCATGATCACATCACTCTTTGGATGTACTGCCCAGTAAAGTCTTACTGCATCTCCACAACTCTCAGCACCAAAGTCAGCCACGATGAGTTTGGCACCCATTTCATCAGCCTGCTCTTGTGTGATCTCACCCATGTTTTGCGGGTTATTCATTAAATCTGTTACTTTATTGCTGTACTCATCCCAGATGGTACCGCCTATTAAACTATCTATTCCCATTTTATATCCTTTATAAATTCTATCTGTTAATGGTGATGCGAGTCTAAGCCACTTTCGTGACCTTCTGGCGCATATGCGTATGAACTTGAGATACCTCTAAGTCTTATCACCGCTGCTTGAACTACTTTCAGTGTGTAGTCCAACTCTTCTTGTGTGGTATAGCGGCTCAGTGAAAAACGGATGGCTGTATGTGCCAAGTCTTCTGCTGCTCCGATGGCTTCCATGACCGAGTTTGCTTCCAAATCTTCACTTGCACAGGCTGAACCGGTACTCGCACCGATACCTGCACGGTTTAAGTCCCATAGCATTGATTCACCTTCGATACCTCTAAATGAGATAAGAATGGTATTTGGTGTTCTTTTATTTCTAGGGGTAACAACAAAAGTATCTTCTATTTTGAGGAGTTCATCTTCAAAATCATCTCTCATTTCTCTGATCTCTGTCATTTCAAAATCAAGTGCATCAACAGCTTGTTCCATCGCTTTACCCATACCTACGATACCTGCAACATTGAGTGTACCTGAACGGTATCCGTTCATTTGTGAACCACCATGAAGTAGGGGCATTAATTCTTTGCCTTTTTTCATATAGAGTGCTCCTACACCTTTTGGTCCATGGAACTTATGTGCAGAAAATGTAAGGTAATCAACATTAAATGATTGTACATCTACAGGCAGTTTACCTATGGCTTGTACCGCATCTGTATGAAAAAGTACTTTATGCTCTTCACAGATATCACCGATCTCCTCTACCGGGAAGATGGCACCTGTCTCGTTGTTTGCCCACATGATAGAAACCAGTGCAGTTTTATCTGTGATATTGTCTTTTACTGTTTGAGCCTCAATAAGACCTTCATGGTTAATAGGAAGGTAAGTAACTCTACAACCCATGCTTTCAAGGAACTTGGCAGTAGCTATGATAGAAGGGTGTTCTACTTCAGATATCATGATGTGGTTTTTTCTACCGGTAAGAATGTACTCAAAGTAGATACTTTTAAGTACCCAGTTATTACTCTCTGTTGCACAAGAAGTGATGACTACAGAATCTTCTCTTGGTGAATGGATACCTGCATAAATTTTTTCCATACCTGCTTTGATACCGGGGTGTGTGTCAGAAGCAAATGAGTGTAATGAATTTGGGTTTCCATACTTTTGTACAAAATAAGGCTCCATTTCTGTAAAAACCTGCGGATCAACAATTGTTGTTGCATTATTGTCTAAATAGACGTTCATATTTTTCCTTTGAAAACGATATTCAATTTTAATTAGGAGTAAATTTGTCCTAATTGATTTTCCTCAATATTACGCAGTTATTCTTAATATAACATAAAATATAAATTAAAGAGGAGAATTATACTCCGAATTAGGTTAAGAGCCCTTGATTTGTATCAATGGAAGAGGGGGGGATAATGTACTATGCTATAATAGAGTATAAATAACAGTTGGAAAGGAAAGATAATGTTAAAAGTAGTAAAAGAACATGGTATCGGTATCGCTATTAAGAGGAACAAGAAAAGACTTTTTATAGAGATCACAATGCTTGGCAAGTTGACGCATGAAGATTATAAGATCTTTGTACCTATGGTTGATAAAGCTTTAAAGAAAGCAAAAGGTATTGAGGCAGATCTACTGGTTGATATGAGAGGCTTTAAAGGGTGGGAATTTATGGCGGCATGGGATGATTTTAAATTTGGTGTCAAGCATCGTAATGCTTTTAAGAAGACGGCGATCGTAGGAGATAAAAATTGGGAAGATGCATCTACTGCAATGATGAGTCACTTGATGAGCGGGAAAGCAAAATTCTTTAAAAAGAGAGAAAAAGCTCTCTCTTGGCTATTGAAAAATTAAAAGTTAGAAGGTGTTGGAGTATTAATAAGGTTATAAAATTCGCTTCTTGTACGTTTATCACTCTTAAAGAGTCCACGAAGTGCCGAAGAGACCGTAGTAGAGTTGATCTTCTGAACGCCTCTCATCTCCATACACATATGACGTGCATGCAGGACTACAGCCACACCTTTAGGTTTAATGGTTCCTAAAATGGCATCTGCTATCTGTTCAGTCATCTGTTCCTGTATCTGCAGACGCCTTGCATAAACATTGACAATACGGGGGATCTTGGAAAGACCTACCACTTTGCCATCTGGGATGTAAGCTACATGTGCACGCCCGATGATAGGCAGCATATGGTGCTCACACATAGAATAAAACTCAATGTCACGTACCAAAACCATCTCATCATTGCTTGTGGTGAAAAGAGCCTGGTTGAGTATCTCTTCAGGGTCCTGGTCGTAGCCCTCTGTAAGGAACTTCAGTGCTTTGGCTACACGACTGGGTGTTTTAATCAAACCTTCTCTTTTAGGGTCTTCACCTAAAAGTTCAAGGACTTTAGTGATAGCTTGTTCAAATTCTTCTTCTTTGTTCATGTGTGCTTTCCTGCTCATATTATATATGTGACGCGTAGGGTGGGTTTACCCACCAATAGATAGTTGGATGGTGGATAAATCCACCCTACATATTTTCACATTGTATCTAAAAAGAGTTTAACGATTTTTTCATCCACCTTGGAAATAGCAAGTTCTTCTATCTCTTTAGGTGAAAAGTAATCTATCTGGTCAGGACAACTTTCATAATAGACATACACTTTACAGATAAGTTTAAAATGTGTATAGGCATGTGCTACTTCTCCTATATATTCAGCGGCACATAGTGGAATCTCCATGCTCTCAAATCCCCACAAACCATGTAAAAACTTTCCTTTTCTTTGCATGAGGAAAAGTCTGTCATTATAAACATTAATAAGTATGTTTTGTTCTCTTGTAGGAACAACACGTTTCTTTTTTGTGGGGTAAAGTGTAGGTTCTTCTTTCCCTTTACAAATGTTGTTTAGAGGACAGAGCTCACATTTAGGATTTTTAGGGTTGCAAATGGTTGCGCCTATATCCATCATTGCTTGATTGTAGTCAAAAGAGTTTTCTTTGTCCAGTACAGCATACGCTATCTTCCAAAGATCCTTATCGTTAGGTGTTTTGAGTTTATATAAACGACAGAGTATTCGTTTGACATTGGCTTCCATGATAGGAACAGGTTGATTAAAAGCAAAAGTGGCTACTGCATGCGCGGTATTTTTGCCTATGCCTGGAAGTTTAATGAGCTTGTCTATGGCTTCAGGCAGCTCATTCACAAGTGTAGCGGTCATATGTAAATGCTTAGCCCGATTATAATACCCAAGACCCTCCCACATCTTCAAGACATCATCAAGTGGTGCATTGCCCAAAGCCTTAAGTGTAGGAAACTTCTCTAAAAAAGGAAAATAGTATCTTTCCAAAACTGTTTTGACCTGTGTTTGCTGAAGCATCACTTCAGAAAGATAGATGTGGTAAGGATCGTTTGTTGTACGCCATGGAAGGTCTAGTCTTCCGTGATTTTTGTACCAGTCTTGGATGTTTTTATGGGTTTGTTTCATGCGTGGATTATAGCTAGATTTTTAGCTATATTCGTTTTTTAGTAAATTTTAGATAAAATCACGGCATTATATATAAAAGGATTGTAGTGAAAGTTACAGTAAACAAAGTAGACGAAGCAAATGTACTCGTAAGTGGTACTATAGAACAAGGTGTTGTTGAAGCTAACATTGAGAGACTTGCAGTTCAAGCAGGTAAAGAGATGAAAGTAGATGGATTTAGAAAAGGTAAAGTACCTCCACACGTAGTCAAAAAACTACATGGTGATAAGCTTATTCAAGATGCTGAAGCAGATGCATTGAGAGATCTTATTGATACTGGTATTAAAGAAGCAGGACTTAATGCTGCTGATGTACTAGGTCAACCTACTTTTAAAAAGTATGACAAAACCGATAGCGGTATCGAAGTAGAAGTAGAGATCTCTACTAGACCAGAGTTTAAAGCTGAAGGATATATGGATGTTGTCCCTGCATTTGATAAGCCAACTGCATCAGACGAAGAAGTAGATGCAAAACTTACTGAGATCGCTGCACAGCAAGCACCATTTGAAAAGATCAAAAGAAAAAGAATGGTAAAAGATGGCGATATGACATTGATCGATTTTGAAGGTTTTGTTGATGGTGTTGCCTTTGACGGTGGAAAAGCTGAGAAATTCAACCTTAAGATCGGTTCAAATCAATTCATCCCAGGATTTGAAGAGCAGATCATCGGTATGAAATATGAAGAAGAAAAAACAGTAACCGTTACTTTCCCCGCAGAGTATCAGTCAGCTGACCTT
>NATJ01000064.1 GCA_002085305.1 Epsilonproteobacteria bacterium 4484_65
ATAAACCCCTAACTCTTTTGCGGCTTTTGCTGCATCTGCTGCCATTAGAGAGAATGACAATGCTACTATCATTACAATATATTTCATGTTCTTCCTTTTTTTATAGAGATTCTAATATTGCTTATTTGAATAATAGGTTCTACATTTGTATAATTTACGGCATCACCCATAATCTTTTCAGCATGTGGAGCAAAAGTATCCTGGAATGCTTCAATTGATTCAAAATAAAAGTGTGCCATGGCATAAAAAGCTGGTAACTGATGTGTGCCTTCATCCATTATTCCCTCATCTACAGTAATACCCTGACAGGTGGCACCAAAATATTTCTCAACCATTGGGATATGTTTATCACAATAATAGTCTATGTCAAAATTACTTTTGTCACTATATGGATACATAATACTAACTTTAATCATTTAGCTTTCCTTATATAGTTTTCATATAAAAATAATAACATTAAATCATTCTATAAAAAAGAGCAAAAATTCATAAAAATATGCATTTAATCAGATACTATGTAAAATATATGCTAAACTATAGTAATATTATGTCCAAAAAGGTTGATATGCATACAGCACTTCCACTCTTAACAATAAAGCAGAGTATTAATGCTTATAAACATCTGCTAAAACCTGATCCAGGATTTGGTATGGATTTTTTTGCAGATGATTTTGAAGCTAAAGAGTTGGTACTGCTTGAAGATAATGAAGCCGGCAGTCAGGGTATTCCTCTTCGTTTTGATTATTATGCTTTGCTCTTACGGCTAAAAGGAGAGACAAAACGAACTATTAATCAATTTGATTATGTCATTAAACCCCAATCCCTGCAGCTTATAAACCCAGGGTCCATATTTTCATTTGAAGATACTTCCGATGTTGCAAAAACCTATGTGTTACTTTTCGATAAAACTTTTATAGAAGAAGAAAATGTATCATTGGGAATACTGGGGCAACTATTGGATTTTCATCGTAAATATCAAGAAGACGTACTTTTAGATATGACACAGTTTGCAGAAGTAGTTACACTATATGAACAGTTAAACAGGGAATTAAGGGCTAAAAAAAGTGATTATAAGATAATTGTAAGATTGCTGATCACTCAATTACTTTATCTGCTGAAACGTGCAAAACTTAGTTCTGAACAGAAACAAGATATTACAAGGGCCCAGCAGATAAGTTCAGAATTTCTCAATCTTGTAGAAGAGCATTATTGGCAGCAAAAAAGTGTAAAAGAGTATGCAAAGATACTAGGAATAAGCCCTCAACACTTGAGTGAGACTATCAAATCTACACTATATCATACGGCACTCTTCTATATCCACGTACGTCTTATCAAAGAAATACAGTATCTGCTCTGTTTTAGTGATATGTCTATCAAACAGATCTCTCATGCTATTAACTTTGAGACACCTTCACAACTGGGACGTTTTTTTAAACGCTATGAAGGAATGAGTCCTAAAGCGTATCGGTTAAAAAATAGATAATTTACTTTTTTTGTTCCAGTTCTAAGAGTCGTTTCTTCAAAAGCAGCCCTCCGGCATAACCTGTTAATGCTCCATTGGTTCCTATGATACGATGACAAGGGATAATGATACCAATAGCGTTTGCACCATTTGCATTGGCAACTGCTCTTACTGCTTTTTCATTACCTATATCTTTTGCCAATTGCAGATAGGTAGAAGTTGTACCGTAAGGTACTTTTAGCAATGCCTCCCAAACACTTTTTTGGAAATCAGTTCCTACCATTTGGATAGGGATATCAAACTTTCTTCTTTGCATATTGAAATACTCATCAAGTTGCATTCTTGTTATTTGTAAAATCTCATTATCCTGCTCTATGAATTCAGCATAGAAACCTTTTTTTATCCTGTCATCAACTGTTGTTCTCATTTTTCTATATCTAAAATCGACCATACAGAGTTTTCCATCATATGAGCCTAAGATAAACTCTCCATATTCTGTTTTTAAGTATTGTATGTTGATTTGATTCATAATATAGTATATCAAAATAGAAATTTTATTTCAAAACCTGACAAAACTCTCTAAAAAAATGCTATAATTCCAAGTTAATTTTTGGAGCAAAGCATATGATAGTAGAACTTATATTTGTTGGTATCTTTATCGGTACGATGTCAGGGTTTTTTGGTATAGGCGGGGGAATGATCCTTGTACCTATACTTTTGGCACTTGGCTTTGAGATCAAAGATGCCATCGGTATCTCTATTGTCCAGATGGTATTCTCTTCTATTTATGGATCTTACCTCAATCATAAAAAAGGTTCACTCATGGTAGGTGAGGGCATTTTTGTAGGGCTTGGTGGATTTGTAGGTGGATACATCGGTGGGTATGTCACAGAATACATCGCAGATGCAGTGTTGCAATTTACCTTCTTGGGTCTGCTTCTTTATGCACTTCTGAGACTCTTTTTCTCCAAAAACCATGAAGATGATACACAAACAAAGTCACTCAATAAAGGTTTACTCTTTGGTTTAGGATTAGGGATAGGGATCTTCTCAATTACCCTGGGTATTGGTGGTTCCATCATCCTGACACCACTACTAGTAGGTCTGTTGCATTATCCTCTTAAAAAGGCTGTAAGTGCAGGGCTGTTTTTTGTGGTGTTCTCTTCTGTAGCAGGGATGATAAGCAGATTAAGCTCTGGTACCATAGATTTTAACAATGGACTGGTAGTTGCAGTAGCTTCATTGGTTGGAGTGGCACTTGGTATCTGGCTTAAAGATCATGTAACATCCAAAAATCATAAGATAGCATTGTTGGTGTTGTATGTATTGGCCTTGGGGATGCTTGTTAAAAAAATATTTTTTTAACAAAATTAGAAATTAGAAATTAGAAATTAGAAATTAGAAATTTGGAGAGTTATGACTGCTAAAAAAGATATGATACACGTTTACGGGGCAAGAGAGAATAATTTAAAAAATATAGATATAAGTATCCCAAAAAACAAACTTGTTGTTGTTACTGGTATCTCCGGGAGTGGTAAATCTACTTTGGCTTTTTCTACACTTTATGCAGAGGGACAAAGACGTTACATCGAGTCACTCTCTTCCTATGCAAGACAGTTCTTAGGACGAGTCGGGAAGCCTGATGTCGATAAGATAGAGGGGCTTACACCTGCCATTGCCATTGACCAGAAGACAACCTCCAAAAACCCTCGTTCTACGGTAGGTACGATCACAGAGATCTATGATTATCTAAGATTGCTTTTTTCACGTGTGGGAGAACAGCATTGTCACAAGTGTGGGAAGCCTATCTCTTCTATGTCTGCTTCTGACATTATCGAAGAAGTGTTGAAGCTACCTGATGGTGCGAAACTTATCATTATGGCACCACTTGTAAAAGAGAAAAAAGGTACCTTTGCAGATATGCTTGAGTCCTTGCGACATAAAGGCTATATTCGCGCGATGATAGATGGTGTCATGGTACGCCTTGATGATGAGATAGAACTCTCCAAAACGAAGAAACATACCATTAAAGTGGTAGTTGACAGGGTTGTGGTCCGTATTGGGCAAGATGTGGAGAAGGCCCTTAAAGAGAGTTATGGTGAACTTGAAATTGAAGTCTTAAACTATGAAGAGATTGACTTTGAGCGACAACATATGCACTACTCGGAACATTTGGCTTGTTTTGACTGTAAGTTGAGTTTTGAACCATTGGAGCCTGTAAGCTTTTCATTTAACTCACCCAAGGGTGCTTGCCCTGCCTGTGATGGGCTTGGAATCCGTTATGCCATAGATCTTAAAAAAGTCATAGACCAGGAACTCTCTGTTGATAAGGGTGCAGTAAAGATCATGTATGGTTTTAACAAGAGTTATTATACGAAATTTCTCAATGCTTTTTGTGAACAAAATGACATTGATACAAAAGTACCTTATGGAGAATTGGCTGAACATCAACAAAAAGCCATTCTTTATGGACTTGGAAGTTCTGTGGACTTTACATGGAAGCGTCATAAACTCAAACGTGAATGGCCGGGGGTTGTAAAATTTGCACATGATATGTTCAAAGATGAAAAAGACCTCTCTGAGTATATGACCGAAAAAGTATGTGACAAGTGTGACGGACATCGTCTTAGACCACGTTCTTTGGCGGTGAAGATAGAAGGAAAAAATATCGCAGATATCATCGATATGCCTATAGAAAAATCGTATGCTTATTTTGCTGATGAAAATAGTTTTTCTCATCTCTCAGAGCAGCAAAAAATGATAGCAGCGTCCATACTTAAAGAGTTATATGAGAGGCTTTATTTCCTCTATGATGTAGGTTTGGGCTATATTACACTTAACCGTGATGCACGAAGTATCTCAGGTGGGGAAGCACAGCGTATACGTATTGCTTCTCAGATAGGTTCTGGGCTTACAGGCGTAATGTATGTATTGGATGAACCAAGCATCGGACTTCATGAGCGTGATACGATGAAGCTTATACGTACGTTGAACTCACTACGTGATAAAGGTAACTCTGTCATCGTAGTTGAACATGATAAAGAGACGATCTTAGCAGCAGACTATATCATAGACATTGGTCCGGGAGCAGGAGAATTTGGGGGAGAAGTGGTCTTTTCCGGAGATGCGAAGAAAATGGCTAAAGCCAAAACGCTTACTGCTGACTATATGTATGGTAGAAAAGATATTACATACTCTCATGATAATCCGCAAGAAGAGTGGATAGAGATAAAAAATGTAACCTTGAACAACATTGAAAAACTTGATGCAAAGATACCTCTGCAAAACTTTGTATGTATTACGGGTGTAAGTGGGTCTGGTAAGAGTTCACTTATACTTCAAACGCTGTTGCCGGTAGCAAGAGAGTTACTCAATCGTGCAAAAAAGGTCAATAAAGTTGATGGTGTAGAGATCACAGGACTTGAGAAACTGGATAAAGTTATCTACCTAGATCAAAGCCCTATAGGACGGACACCACGTTCCAATCCTGCAACTTATACAGGTATCATGGATGAAATACGTAAACTTTTTGCACAAACCAAAGAGGCAGAGCTTCGTGGGTATAAGATAGGGCGTTTTTCTTTCAATGTCAAGGGTGGACGTTGTGAGAAGTGTCAGGGAGATGGACAGATCAAGATAGAGATGCACTTTTTACCGGATGTTCTTGTAAGTTGTGATACCTGTAACGGTACACGCTATAATGCACAAACACTGGAAGTACGCTACAAAGGTAAGTCCATAGCAGATGTGCTTGGTATGTCTGTGGGTGAAGCGTTAGAGTTCTTTAAAGCGATTCCAATGATAGCTGTAAAACTTAAAACCTTAACCGACGTGGGACTGGATTACATTACCTTGGGACAGAATGCTACTACACTTTCCGGTGGGGAAGCACAGCGTATTAAGCTGAGCAAAGAGTTAAGCCGTAAAGATACAGGAAAAACACTCTATATCTTAGATGAACCGACTACCGGGCTTCACTTCGCAGATGTAGACAGACTTACAGGTGTACTCCATCATCTTGTTGAACTAGGCAATTCAGTAGTGGTCATAGAACACAATCTTGATATGGTAAAAAATGCAGACTATATCATAGATATGGGACCCGAAGGTGGAAATAAAGGTGGACTGATCATTGCGACAGGATCACCTGAACAGTTGGCAAAAGAGTATGAACAGACAAAAAGTTATACAGGTGAGTATCTGGCTAAAGAACTGAAAGTATAAAGAGAGTATATGCTTCTATTTACAGGGTATGATAATTAAGGAATTATAAATTTCTTTTTGGTGAATCTGTTACTACTTTTTAGTGAAAAGCTAATAGCATTTTTCATGATCATTAAAAGAATGACAGCTGCAAGTAATTCATACCCAATGGCCCATGTCAATATATAGCTATTGGTATCACTAAGTGAGAGAAAGATCTTATAATTTCCATTAGCAATGTAAAAGAAAAGAAAAGTAAGACCGGCGATATAGGGAAGTGTTACAACATATATGAATAAAAATATACGTTCCAAACCTGCTGGGAAAAAGAGAGGTGTATCCGAAAAATTTATATTTTGTTGGGTATATTTTTGGGGCTTAGGATGAGAATCAATATTTTTATTAGCTGATCGATGTATATTTTTTCTATTTACATAATGATTATTTGTTGTCATCTTTATCTCCCCTCAGCTTAGGCTAAAACTTAATTTTATTTAATCGGTACCCGTGGTATTACGTTTTAACTTTGCAATTAGTCCATCTTTTTTACTTATTAAAACTATACAATAATAATGTCAAAAAATGTCAAAATGTTATATAGAGATTTATTTGTAATATAAAAAATAAATTTTAGAAGTATTTACTGCATTAGACTCTAACGCAGATTTAGTTAAAATAAACAAAAAATCAGGTCCACCATTGAAAACAATCACTATTATAGACACATTCGGTTTCTTCTTTCGCTCTTATTTTGCACTTCCTCCTTTACGCAATTCAGATGGGTTTCCTACAGGTCTGTTGACTGGCTTTATCAACCTTGTTGACTCACTTCATCGTGATCACAGTACAGATTATCTGGTATTTGCACTTGACAGTAAAGGCAAAACATTTCGAAATGAACTTTATCCGGAATACAAAGCCAATCGTGAATCTCCGCCTGAAGATCTGACCAAACAACTTCCTGTTGCCATAGAATGGATAGAACAGATGGGGTTTGCAAATCTTTCACGTACCGGATTTGAAGCAGATGATGTGATCACTACTGTAACAAAGTTTGCCAAAGAACAGGGGATGAAGGTACGCATTGTCTCTCACGATAAAGATCTTTATCAGCTCATCGATGACGGTATCGTTGTGATGTATGATTCTGTAAAGAAGAAAGAGGTTGATGAGCAGGCTTGTATGGAAAAATTTGGTGTTAATCCTAAAGATTTTATTGATTTTCAAGCTATTGTTGGTGACAGTTCAGATAATGTACCTGGTGTGAAGGGTATTGGGGTCAAAGGTGCGGCAAAGCTTATTAACGAATTTCATACTTTGGAAAATATCTATAATAATATTGAAAAGTGTGGTACACCTCGTATACAAAACCTTTTACTTGAATACAAAGAGAAAGCTTTTTTATCCCGTGAACTTGTCACGATGAGAACAGATGTCTTTAAAGATGTTGATCTTGAGAGTTTTGTCTTTGAAGATAAGAACTATTTGTCTTGTCTTGTAGATGAATTTGAACAGTATGAGATGAAACAGGCGATTAAAAAAGCGAAAGTAGGGCAAGAGGAAACAGACTGTGATACTGTAGCGAAGCCCAAGCCCAAAGAGTCTACACTTAGCTTTGAAGCGATCACTTTAGATACAGAAGAGAAGTTAAATGCTGTGATCGATGGTATGGAGAGTGATGTCATCGTAGCTTTTGATACAGAAACTACAGGGCTAGATACTAAAGTAGCCAAGATGGTTGGATTTAGTTTTTGTACGGCAACAGATAAGGCATATTATGTTCCTATAGGACACAATTATCTCGGTGTAGAAGAGCAAGTGTATATAGATGATGCAATAGTTTCACTCAAGAAATTGTTAAAACATAAAGTTGTAGGACAAAATCTCAAGTTTGATCTCTCTTTACTCTATAATCAATATGATTTTGAAGAGATAACCCCGTATGCAGATACTATGATCATGGCCTGGCTCTCTGATCCCGGCTCTAAAGTAGGGCTTGATGCTTTGGCAAAGAAGTTCTTTAAGTATGATATGAAGCCGTTTAAAGAGATGGTGAAAAAAGGAGAAGATTTCTCTGCTGTTGCCATAGATGATGCCACTTTTTATGCAGCTGAAGATGCCTGGATGACTTATCTTCTTTATGGAGCTATTAAAAAGAAGATGGAGCTGGGTTCTTTAACACATCTTTTGAATGAAGCGAAAAATGTAGAGTATCCATTTATGAATGTACTTATGCGCATGGAGCGTTTGGGTATCAAGATAAACCCATCTAAGCTTTTGGAACTTCAAAAAACACTTAGTGAAGATCTGGCTACTTTAACACAAGAGATATATGCACTTTCCGGGTCTGAATTTAACATAAGGTCTACACAGCAGTTGGGTGTAGTACTTTTTCAGCAGATCGGGCTAAAAGGCGGAAAGAAAACAAAGACAGGGTATAGTACAAATGAAGCTGTACTAAGTTCATTGGTAGGAGAACACCCTATCATAGAAAAGATCCTTGAATATCGTGAGTATCAGAAAATACTCTCTACTTATGTTGACCCACTTTTGAAACTTGCAAAGGCAGATGAACACTCTCGTATCTATACCTCTTTTGGTCAGACAGGTACAGCTACAGGTCGTCTGAGTTCACGTGATCCCAACTTGCAAAATATTCCTGTGCGTTCAGCACTTGGACGTTCGGTCAGAGAGGCGTTTGTCGCCAAAGAGGGGTATAAACTGGTCAGTATTGACTACTCTCAGATCGAACTGCGTCTGCTTGCACACTTCTCAAAAGATGCAGCTTTGATGGAAGCATTTAAGAATGGTGTGGATATCCACATGGCTACAGCCATTAAACTTTTTGGAGAGGAAGAAGCCAAAGAGAAACGAAACTTCGCTAAATCGGTAAATTTTGGTCTACTCTATGGAATGGGGCCTAAAAAACTCTCCGATGAGTTAGGTATTAGTTCGAGTGAAGCTAAAGAGATCATCACCAACTACTTTGCCTCGTTCCCTACGGTGAAAAACTTTTTAGAAGGTATTCAGGAGCGAGTGAAGATAGACGGTTATGTGGAAACGATACTTAAAAGAAGACGACTCTTTGACTACGAATCTGCAAACGGTATGCAAAAAGCAGCCTTCATGCGCGAGTCAGTGAACACCGTTTTTCAAGGCTCAGCAGCAGATCTCATAAAACTTTCCATGAATCAGATAGACAGCATGATACAGGAAGAAAATCTGGATGCCTTTATGCTCTTACAGATACACGATGAACTTATCTTTGAGATCAAAGAGGAAAAAGTTGAAGAGATCTCCAAACGTTTTGTGCATACTATGGAAAATGTGTTAGAACTTGAAGTGCCTTTGGTCTGCTCAGTGAGTGTGGGCGATAGTTGGGGTGAGTTGAAGTAGGGGAAAAGTGATTACCGCACGATGCAAACACTCTAAACACAAGGATTAACGCTATTTTCGTTAATCCTATTGCATAGTTCGGGATAATCGTATTAAATTTTATAGGAGAAACCATGGAAGCAATCTATCCATATACACATATCATACACTTGATCTTGGCTATCATGTTTTTAGGTTATGTATTTACCGATTTGGCCGTTATTTCAGCACTTAAAAATAAATTTGGCAAAGATACAGAGCAAGAGATAAACCAGTCACTGGGAAAGAGAAGCTTTAAAATATTTCCAATCTCTCTTTTGTTTTTAGTTTTAACAGGTGGTATGATGATGTCAAGATACATTAACCCAACTGCCGGCTTCTTTGAGACAGATCTGCAAAAAATATTAGTATTTAAGATGGCTTTGGTTTTAGTCATTGTCTTAGGTGTCCTTTCTAACTTATATGTAAAATATACAGAGGCTAAGAAAAGTAATTTTATGCAAAATCATTTTCATAAACTGGTCATAGTGTTGGGTCTCTTCATCGTTGTGTCGGCAAAGTTGATGTTTATAGTTTGACAGATGCTAGATTACTCATACCCACTATACAGACCACCCGCAGAAGCTGACAATATCATTATCCAGGCTACCTATGGGTGCAGCTATAATAACTGTACTTTCTGTTCTATGTATAAAAGTAAAAATTATCAAGTAAGAGATAT
>NATJ01000065.1 GCA_002085305.1 Epsilonproteobacteria bacterium 4484_65
ATGGGTTTTGGTGCAGGAATAAGTGCTTTGTTAGAGTAGTCCACCCCTTTGTTTAGGTGATGTATAATACTAAGAAGCAGTGTTGAATCACGCTCTAATACACCTTTAACATCCGGCTGATCTGAAAACTTAGCCGGATCACCTGTAAGTGCTAAAATGCAACGTAGATCAAAATCATTTGCTCCAAGCAGGGTAGACTGTAAAGAGAGTTTATTTTTGTCTCTCATACTCATGGTAGCAATGACAGGCTTACCAAATTCTTGTTGTACTTTAATAGCAGAGAGTACACCTGACATCTTTAATTTTGCTAAAGGGTTGTCTGTGCAAGAGAAGCCTGTGACCTTGTCTTGTAAGTTATGTTTTTTGATATCTTCTATCAGACCATCTATGGATGCTCCATGTGGAGGGTTTATCTCAACAGTTATAAATCTTTTCTCAAGGCAAAGGATGTCGCAAAATTTTTCAAACATGAATATACTCTTTATAGTTTAATTAGTTATAATTCTATCTAAATAATGCATAGAAGGCTATTAGCAATAGCATACGCATAATATATTAACAAATATTAACAGGAATTATAATGAGTAAATTAGCCGTATTTGATTTTGATTCGACATTGATGGATGGTGAAACCATCGACTTTTTAGCAGCACCACTTGGACTTGAAGAACAAGTAGCAGCTATTACAGAGCGTGCTATGGCAGGGGAGTTGGATTTTTTTAAGTCACTTATCGCAAGAGTAGCACTACTTGAAGGACTAGAGAAAACGAAAGTAGATGCTATCTGTGCAGATCTTCCTATGATGCCTGGTGCTTTTGAAGTAGTTAAAGGACTGAAAGAACGTGGATACACCGTGGTCTGTTTCTCAGGTGGATTTAGAAATGCTACTTCCCCGGCAGCCAAAGCACTTGGTATTGATGCAGACTTTTCTAATGTACTGCATGATGACGAAGGCATACTCAGTGGTAAAGTAGGGGGAGACATGATGTTTGGTTTCTCTAAAGGAGACATGATAGTCCGTCTTCAAAATCTATTAGGTATTGATACGAAAGATACTCTTGTCGTAGGAGACGGTGCCAATGACCTTAGCATGTTTGAACATGCTGAGACCAGAGTGGCATTTTGCGCAAAACCTGTACTTAAAGAGGCTGCAACACATTGTGTGGATGTGAAAGATCTGCGAGAGATTTTGAAGATTCTCATTCCACTCCTCATCCCACTGATCGTAGATGAATTACTCCTAGGAAAAGACCATCATTTTATCTCTTGGATATCTGAACATATTTTTACAACAGATACTAAAGGGTATGTACTCGGTATCTTAGCAGTTATCTTGATCTTGCGCGTACTAAGCACGTTATTGTCGATAATTCAGACTAAGATCTTTGTTTCCATATCAAAAAATATTACTTATAAAATGAGAGAGTCTTTACTTCGCCATCTTAAAAGAGTTTCACTCAAAGAGTATGAGATGATGCGTGTAGGAGCAGTAACATCCAAGCTTGTTACAGATGTAGAAACTATCGATAGTTTTGTGAGTTCGACTATCTCAAAACTCATCGTTGCTGTATTGATAATGCTCTTTTCTGCAGTAATACTGCTTTGGATACACTGGCAATTAGCACTTTTTATCTTGATCACCAATCCTATCGTGGTACTTTTTACTGTAAAGTTATCCCGTAATATCGGTAACCTGAAAAAAGAGGAGAACAAAGCAATAGAACTGTTCCAATCTTCTCTCACCGAAACCCTTGAACTTTTTCATCAGATACGTGCAGCCAATAAAGAAGAATATTTCTTTAAACAGAGTGAAACCAAAGCTAAAGAGCTTAAAGAACACTCGGTAAATTATGGCTACAAGAGTGATGCAGCCATAAAATTCTCTTACCTGATCTTCTTGGCAGGCTATGAAGTCTTTAGGGCAGTAAGTATCTTGGCTGTTGCTTATAGTGATTTAAGTGTGGGATTAATGCTTGCTATCTTCTCTTACCTTTGGGTGATGGTCTCTCCAACGCAAGATATCATTAACTTTCAGTATGTTCTGGCTACAGCCAAAGCTGCATGTAAACGTATCAATAGCATCTATGAGATGGAGCAAGAGCCTTTAGTGGAGCAAATGATCAATCCGTTTGAATCTTCAAGATCAATAGATATTAAAGTAAATGATCTATCCTTCAGCTACCTAAAAGATAAACCTATATTAGAAAATATTAATATGTATATAGAGAGAGGCTGTAAAGTAGCCATAGTCGGAGCCAGCGGAAGTGGAAAGACTACTTTGGCAAATATTCTTGTGGGTTTCTATCCTTTTGATGAAGGAGAGATACTTTATGAAGGTGTTTCCAATAAAGCATTGAAACTCTCAACGATCAGAGAAAATATTCATCTCATATTGCAACATCCTAAACTCTTTAATGATACAATGTTGTTTAATCTAACGCTTGGCAAAGAGTATGGTGATGTAATGGTGCAAAATGCATTAGAGATCGCACAACTGAGTGATGTCATAGAACGTTTAGATGAAGGTCTTGATACTCTTGTTGGAAAAGACGGTATCAAGTTGAGTGGTGGACAACGACAAAGAGTAGCCATAGCAAGGATGGTACTTTCTGATCCAAAAGTAGTCATCTTTGATGAGTCTACTTCGGCATTGGATGTTCATACAGAAGCAAAACTTTTTGAAGCACTTCAAAGCTTCTTAAAAGACAAAACAGTCATCACCATCGCACATAGGATAAGTACGATCAAAAGTGCCGAGTTCATCTATGTCTTAGAAGATGGAAAAGTAGTCGATAGCGGAACTCCTCAAGAGTTGCTGACAAAAGATGAAAGCTATTTTAGCAGTATGATATAAAGCATAGGAACCTTGGTTCCGTTATTTAAGGATAGATATTTGGATATTTTTCAAGCGATAATCATCGGAATTATCGAAGGTTTTACAGAGTTTTTGCCTATCTCTTCAACAGGGCATATGATCGTTGCCAGTAAATTTTTAGGTATTTCAGAAAATGCACTTACCAAGGCCTATCAAGTCATCATTCAGTTTGCAGCCATACTTGCTGTAATGCTTATCTACAAAGAAAAAATCACTTTCAAAAAAGTAGATCTTTGGATCAAACTTTTTGTTGCCTTTTTACCGCTTGCTATTGTAGGTTTTATTTTTAAAGATCAGATCAAAACACTCTTTAATGTTGAAACAGTAGCTTGGATGTTTATCATCGGTGGAATTGTTTTCCTTGTTGTGGAGTATTTTTATGTAGAGAAAGAGTTTCATATCAATGATGTTGAAAAGGTAAGTTACACACAAGCACTCTGGGTAGGAGTAGCACAAGTATTCTCACTAGTTCCTGGGACAAGCAGAGCAGGCGCTACTATCATTGGTGGGCTTTTAGCTCATTTAGACAGAAAAACCTCTACAGAGTTTTCATTTTTGCTTGCAATACCTGTAATGGCAGCAGTAACCGGGTATGACTTGCTTAAGCATTATCAAGATTTTGCAGATGCAAACTGGGGAGCATTTATTATAGGTTTCGTGACAGCATTCGTTGTAGCATATTTGACGATTAAACTTTTCCTTGCATTTATTCAGCGGTTTACTTTTGTAGCGTTTGGTATTTATCGTATTGTCTTTGGGATTATTTTATTGATGGTGATATGATGCGTAGGGTGGATTTATCCACCACAATATGAATATTGTTGCAACGGTGGGTAAACCCACCCTACGCGAACATTGAATTTATAGAGTTTCCATGATTTTATGGGAGACTTTATTAAGTTCAAATAAATATTTGAGCAAATATTAATGTAGGGGCGAACCCGTGTGTTCACCCATGCCAAAGGTAGTATTATGAAATTTAGTGAATTTGATTTTCACCGTGACATCGCAAAAGGTGTGAAAATAGCAGGCTTTAGAGAGCCAAGTCCGATCCAAGAGATGGCAATTCCCATCATTGCAAATGGCAGTGATATGGTAGGACAAGCTCATACGGGTACAGGTAAAACAGCAGCATTTGGTCTTCCTATGATGGACAAATTGGCTAAAGGTGAGATAGAGAGAGCTTTGGTCATCACGCCTACAAGAGAGCTTGCAACACAAGTAGCAGATGAGCTGTATCACCTTGGACGTTTTGCGGGCATTAGAACACTTACTGTATATGGTGGTGTAGGGTATGGTCGTCAGATCGCACTTATTCACAAAGGTGTACAGATCGTTGTAGCAACACCGGGAAGACTCAAAGACCTTTACAAAAAAGGTAAGATCGATGTTTTTAACCCGGAGATAGTGGTACTTGATGAAGCAGATGAGATGTTGGATATGGGATTTTTGGAAGAGATCAAAGAGATCTTTGAATACATTCCTCAAAACAGACAGACATTGCTTTTCTCGGCAACAATGCCGGAACCTATCAAAGAACTTGCAAATAATATTCTTTATAGACCGGAGTTCATTTCCGTAGTAGGGGATGAAGAAACAACGAACAATATTATCGATCAACGTTATTATGTGATCAATGAAAGTCAAAGAGATGAGGCTATTGTTAAACTTCTTGAAACAGAAAAGACTAATAAATGTATTATCTTCTGTCGTATGAAAAGAGAAGTGGATAGACTGGCTGAGCATCTACAGGCGTTAGGCTTTAACGCTAGTGGTTTACACGGTGACTTGGAACAGAAGGATAGAGAGATAGTGATCAAGGCCTATAGAAGAGGAGAGACCAAGATCATGGTTGCTACAGATGTAGCAGCACGTGGACTTGATGTAAAAGATGTAACGCATGTCTTCAACTACCATATCCCTTTTGATCCGCAGAGTTATGTACACCGTATAGGACGAACAGGACGTGCCGGTAAGAGTGGTCAGGCGATCACCTTGGTGACTACCGAAGAGTTTAGAGAGCTTCAGCGTATCCAAAAAGAAGTAGGAGCAGATATGCGTCTTGCTACCATCCAGGGTGGAGAGGGTATAGATGCCTCTGGACGTGAGTATTTGGCTGATCAAATTAGAGATATGCCTATACATAGTGATGCGAATGCATTGATAGCAGATATGGGTGATATGGATAGAGAGTTGCTTTTAGAGAAGCTGATATCTTGTTTTATAGAGAGAGAACAGCATAATGTTGGTTCACAAATCGGTTTTGACCAAAACACAGTAGATGAGATGATGCAAGGCTATATAGGTGAGCAAAAAGCTACGCGAAATAACAATCGCAGAAAAAAAAGAAGATAATTGCTTTTTTTTAACTTGAAACAAGCAAAACTGTTTTAAAATTTGAATATAAAACAATTTCTAAAGTGAGGCTATATGGAAGATGTTAACGTAATAGGTGAAAGTTTAAAGTTTATGGTTTTGGGGATGACAGTTGTTTTTGCATTCCTTCTCATACTTGTACAGGTCGTAAAACTACAGGCAAAGATCATTAACAAATACTTTCCTGAAGAGACACCAAAGGCATCCGCTGCTTCGGCTCAGTCTGATGAATCACAGCGTATCGCAGCGATCATTGCAGCGGTAACAGAATTTCGCAAAAAATATTAATCATAAAGAAGGTATCGTAAATGGCTAAAAAATATATCGATGTAATGGACACAACTTTTAGAGATGGATTTCAATCTGTCTTTGGTGGTCGTGTTCTTATGGACGACTTCTTTCCTGCGGTAGAAGCAGCGAAGCAAGCGGGGATCACGCACTTTGAATTTGGAGGGGGAGCAAGATTTCAATCACTCTACTTCTATCTTCAAGAGGATGCATTTGAAATGATGGATGGTTTTAGAGAGATCGTTGGTCCTGATGCTAATTTACAGGTACTCTCACGTGGTATTAATACAGTGATGCTTGACACGGGTAGCCGTGAGATGATCGATCTTTTTGCAAAAATGTTTAAAAAACACGGTACCACAACCGTAAGAAACTTTGATGCGCTTAACGATGTGAATAACCTTGCTTTTTCTGCAGAAATGATCAAAAAACATGGTTTGAACCATGAAGTTGTTGTAACTATGATGGATTTACCTCCAGGGTGTAAAGGCGCACATGATGTTGCTTTCTATGAAAAAACTTTAAGAAATATCTTAGATAGCGGTATCTCTTATGACAGTGTATGTTTTAAAGATGCATCCGGAACAGCGAATCCTCATAAAGTGTATGAGACGATCGCAATGGCTAGAAAACTTCTTGGTGACAGCGTTCATCTTAGACTTCACACACATGAAACAGCAGGTGTCTCTGTAGCATCTTATCTTGCAGCGCTTGAAGCTGGGGCAAATGGTATCGATATGGCTGCTTCTCCGGTAAGTGGTGGAACATCTCAGCCGGATATACTTACGATGCTGCATGCAACTAAAGGAACAAATTATAACCTTGGTGATTTGAAACTGGACAAAATACTTAAGTATGAAGAGAGACTCAAAGAGTGTCTCTCAGAGTATATGATCCCACCTGAGGCGACACAGGTTTCACCTCTTATTCCATTCTCTCCTATGCCTGGTGGTGCATTGACAGCCAACACACAGATGATGAGAGATTCTGGTGATCTGGAGAAGTTTGATCAAGTGATCGCAGCGATGAAAGAAGTGGTAGAACGTGGTGGATATGGTACATCCGTCACACCTGTAAGTCAATTTTACTGGCAACAAGCGTATGCAAACGTTATGTTTGGTCCATGGAAGCAGATCGCTCCGGGATATGGGCGCATGGTGCTCGGTTACTTTGGTAAAACACCGGTGAAAGCAGATGATGAGATCATCAAGTTCGCATCTGAAAAACTTGATCTTGAACCAACAACAGAAAATCCTTTGGATATAGCAGATAGAGATGAAAATAAATCTATCTCCCACTGGATAAAAGTACTTGAAGAAGAAGGTTTGGAAACAACAGATGAAAACGTCTTCATCGCAGGTGCATGTGATCAAAAAGGTATTGCGTTCTTGAAGGGTGAAGGCCCTCTCATGATAAGAAAAGGTAAAAATAACAGTGGAGAAGCAGAAATGGCAGGAAATTATACAGTAGTAGTAGATGGTAAAAAATATAGCGTACAAGTAGCAGAAGGTGATGCAGATATCCAAGTCTCAGAAGCTGCACCTGCAATAGCAACAGCAGCACCTGTTCCGGCTAATGGTGTAGGTGGTGTTGAAATACACTCACAAACTCCAGGTAATGTGTGGAAGATCCTGGTTAGCCCAGGTGACAGCAGTAACGCGGCTACCGAGTCAACCGCGATGACCCAGAACAACGGCGATGAGTTCAACAACCCTATCTTGTCTATATTGGATGTTA
>NATJ01000066.1 GCA_002085305.1 Epsilonproteobacteria bacterium 4484_65
TTCTTTACATAAATATCCAGAGATTGAGATATCTATGAATGTAGATCTTGATGATCTTTATAATGCAGATATGATGAAACTTATTACAAAACAGCTATATCGCCATAGAGGTCTTGCAAACAGGCTCAGCTTTGAGATACTGGAAAGTAAGGAAATCAAGGATTATGATGAAGTTGCATTGATCTTTCAGCAGTTAAAGACGTTTGGCTCAAAGATTGCCATCGATGATTTTGGAAGCGGATATGCAAGTTATGTCTATTTGATCAAACTTGATATAGATATTTTGAAGATTGATGGAAGTCTTATTGAAGAGTTGTCATTTTCTCCAGAACGTACAAAAATAATGTTAAGTTCTATTAATGATTTAGCTGAAAGGTATCAATATAGGGTAGTGGCTGAATTCGTTTCATCTAAAGAGATATATGAAATGGTTAGTGAACTGGGTATAGAATACTCACAAGGATATTATTTGGGAGAACCAAAACTTTTAGAATCATATTTAGATAAAAAAGAGTAAGTACTTTTGCTCTTAAACCTATTTGGCTATAATAATCTCCTTTAAAAATAAAGAAAATATATTTGAGGAGCATGAAAACATATCAGAACTTTGGTGATAGATAGAGAGATTTGTGATTGAAAAAACTCTATCTTCATTGAACTTGTAGGTAATCATTACTCAGTGTGAATAGGAAATAGATGTTAAGTGCCGTTGAAAGAAAGATAGAACAGTTTGTAAGTGACCTGAATGACAAAGAGGTCTCAGGGCTTTACACGAAGCTTCCTCATGGAAAAAGACTTCGTGCAAAACTCATTTTGAAGATCGCAGGGACAAATCTCTCTGTAGTAAAAACTGCAGCGATCGTTGAGATGATACATGCAGCGAGTCTTCTTCATGATGATGTCATAGACGATGCCTATACACGTCGGAATAAACCTTCCATCAACGCACTTTACGGTAATAAAACAGCCATTATGTTAGGCGATATCCTCTACTCTAAAGGCTTTTTAGAGTTAAACAATATCAGTCCGGAAGTGGCTAAGATAGTCTCTAATTCTGTTGTACAACTCAGTCTGGGTGAACTTAAAGATGTTTCACTCTCTAAAGCGTTTAATTTAGATAAAGAGATTTATCTTGAAATGATCTATCAAAAGACTGCTTCTCTTATGGAAGCGGCTGCAGGGGCTGCTGCTGTGCTTGCAGGTAAAAACAAAGCAGCTTATATGACCTATGGTAGAAATTTGGGTATCGCTTTTCAGATGATAGATGATATACTGGATATTACCATGGATTCTGAGACCTTGGGTAAACCGGCACTTCATGATTTTGAAGAGGGTAAAACCACACTGCCGTATATTTATCTTTATGAAGTGTTGAATGCCCAAGAACAAGATATACTCAAATCTTTACATACAAAAAAACTATCTAAAGACGAAGAAGTGTGGATCAAAGCGAAGATGCAAGAGCATGGAGTGATCCAAAAAAGCTATGCAGAAGCAAAACTATTGGTAGAAGAGGCTATTTCTTTAATGAATGCATTGGGTGAAGATGCATTGAGTAGTATTGCATTGGCAATGATAGAGAGGGATTTTTAATGTATTATCAAGTGGTGAGTTTTTCTCATAAAAGTTGTGATCAAGGGATGAGAGAGAAGTTGGCTTTTGCCAACGATGAAGAGAAAAGAGAGATGCTAGACCAGCTTACAACCTTTGAGTTTGTCTATGAAGCATTTATCGTGTCTACCTGTAACCGGGTGGAGATCGTACTTGCAACAAGAGATAACTTTTCAAGTTACCATGCTGTACTTGGGCTTATGAGCCAAAGGGGTGATCTGAACTTTTATGAGCTTAAAACTTCTGCAAAACGTTATGATGATGAAGAAGCAGTAGAACACATCTTCTCTGTTGTCTCCTCTTTGGATTCTTTGGTGATAGGTGAGTCTCAGATCACAGGGCAGGTGAAAGAAGCATTTAAATTTTCGCATGCAAACGGCACGGCAGGACGTAAACTCAACCGTGTTATCTCTTATGCTGTAAAGTGTGCGGCAGAGGTGCGAAATGCAACCAATATCTCACAAAACCCTATCTCCATCGCTTCTGTGGCAGTGGCTCAGGCACATAAACTTTTGGGTGACAATATGCAGGGTATGAAAGGTATCGTTGTGGGTGCCGGTGATATGGGTGTGCTTGCAGCAAAACATTTACTTAGAGTAGGGTGTGATGTCGTACTCATAGGGCGTGACCTTGAAAAAGTACAAGCTGTAGCAGATAGTTTAGGTGAAAATGTAAAAGCAGATACTATGGATGAACTGCCTAAGTATATCAATAGATATCGCCTCCTGTTTTCTGCAACTTCTTCAAAAGAACAAGTGGTCACAAGAGATATGATAGAGAATGAAACACTGCCAAGACACTGGTTCGATATGGCGATTCCTCGTGATATAGAAGATATGGATCTTGAAAAGCTGCAGCTTTTTCGTATAGATGATCTACGTAGTATCTCCAATGATAATCATGCTTTGCGTGAAGAGCAGGCAGTAAGGGCAGCTGAGATCGTAGGTCAGTATAAAGAGGAGTTTTATACATGGCTCAGAGCACTCTCTATTGAACCTGTGATCAAGCAGATGAGAGAACACGTCTCTGGAGCCATAGATAAAGAGATGCATAGAGCCATACAAAAAGGTTTTGTGCCTCAAGAGTATGAAGATAATATGCGAAAAATGGCAGAGCAAATGTTTAACCGTTTTTTACATGACCCGACGCAAAATCTTAGACACTCCTCTGTAGAGAAAAAGAATGCAAACTGTATTGAAGCTGTGAAAAAAATGTTCAATATAGATACGGAAAATATCGACTTTAAACAATACAAAAATGACCACCATACAAAAGGATACAGCGCGTGAGATTTTCAAGATTATTAATCCCTACTACCAAAGAGACCCCAAATGATGCAACATTGGCAAGTCATATCTATTTGATCCGTGGAGGATTCATCCAGTCTGTAGGCGGAAGTGGGCTTTATAACTTTTTACCATTGGGTAAAAAAGTATTAGATAAAGTACGTGCAGTTGTAAAAGATGAGTTAGACCAAGCAGGTTGTCAAGAGGTCAGTCTCAGTTTTGTGACCCCTGCATCACTTTGGCAGGAGAGTGGACGTTTTGAGAAGTATGGTAAAGAACTTTTACGTTTTAAAGACCGTAAAAACAATGACTTTATCTTAGGACCGACACATGAAGAGATGATGGTCAACCTTGTAAGGCAAAGTGTGAAGAGTTATAAGCAGTTGCCTTTGAACCTCTATCAGATCAACCTCAAGTTCCGTGATGAGATAAGGCCTCGTTTCGGTTTGATGCGTGGACGTGAGTTTTTGATGAAAGACGGCTACAGTTTTCATGCATCGCAAGAAGACATGCAAAGAGAATTTGCTTTGATGGAAGAGACATATAAAAAGATCTTTACACGTTTGGGGCTGGAGTTTAGAGTAGTTGAAGCTGATTCCGGTGCGATAGGCGGTAGTGGAAGTAAAGAGTTTATGGTACTTGCCGATTCCGGTGAAGATACTATCGTGGTATGTGACAGTTGTGAATATGGTGCCAACATCGAAGCGGCAGTACGCAAAGAGAAAGCCTGTGAATCAGAAGCACCTGAAGCTGTATTTGCCAAGTTTCATACACCAGCCACAGAAACCATAGAAGAATTGAGTAAGTTTTTCCATGTGGATCCTTATTATCTGGTAAAGACTGTAGCAAAAAAAGCACTCTTTGACGAGGGTGAGACAAAAGTAATACTCTTTGCACTTAGAGGTTCGGATGAACTTCAAGAAGTCAAAGCATGTAATGCTGTGAATGCAAATGATCTGGTAGATATTTCTGAAGAGGAATTGGCTGAGGTTGGTTTAGTCGCAGGCTATATGGGACCTACAGTTGTACCAGAAGGTGTAAGTATTGTATTGGATAACACTCTTAAGGAAGCAAGCTCTATGATATGTGGAGCCAATGAAAAAGACTATCATCTCATAGGTAACAGTTTCATAGGTGTAGAAGCTGACTATCATGACCTTGTAGCTGTACAAGAGGGAGACTTATGTCCTTGTTGTGGAGAACCTATGCGTTATACCAAAGGGATAGAAGCAGGACATATCTTCCAGCTTGGCACACAGTATTCAGAGCCATTGGGAGCGAACTTCTTAGATGAAAATGGTAAATCACAACCTATGGTCATGGGAACTTATGGCATAGGGGTAAGCCGTTTGCTTGCAGCGATTATCGAGCAGAACCATGATGATAAAGGGTGTATCTGGACAAAAGAGTCTGCACCGTTTGACTTGCAGGTCATTATCTCAAATATAAAAGATGATGAGCAAGTGGCTTTAGGTGAAAAACTTTATGAAGGGTTGAAAGCTAAAGGGTTGGATGTTCTTCTTGATGACAGAAAAGAGAGATTTGGCCCAAAGATAAAAGATTATGAACTTTTAGGTGTTCCTCAAGCAGTGATCATTGGTAAAAAACTACAAGATGGTCTCGTAGAGTTTGTGAGTAGAGAAGGACTTGTAAAAGAAGAAGTCTCTGCAGATACTATTTTAGATGTAGTGATGCAAAAGGTTAACTAGATGTTACTTATTATAGCTATACCATTTTTACTGTTGGAACTGTATCTCTCTCTTGAAGTAGGTGAGAACATAGGTTTTCTCTGGTCTGCCATATGGATAGTAGTAAGTATGCTTATAGGGTTCAGGGTACTTCAGTCCTCCTCTTTAACGCTTATGGGAAATTTGAATGCTGTCTCTAGAGGCAAGCTAAGTATGCAAAGCTTTCAAAATGCAAGTACGGCTTATCTTTTAGGTGCGATATTGCTTATCATTCCAGGGGTATTGACAGACTTTTTAGGCTTAGTTGCACTTGGCTACACAGTATATTTACAATTTGTCGCTAAAATAACACCCGAACAAACAAAATTTGATACAAAAAAAGGAGATGATAATGTCATTGATGTCGAAATTATTGACGAGCACACTGATCGTAACAGTCGCTCTTAGTGCATCTGCACAACCAGATAATAAATCATTAGTTAACTATGTTAAAAAAAGTGTGGTGAAGAATCCTGAAGTAAAAGTAAATGGCGTAACTGTCATTGAGAGTAAAACGGTAAAAGCACTTCCGGGTTGGACAGTGCTTCTAACAACTATGGATCTGACATACAAGAAAAAAGAGATACATGCACCGGAGACCATGTTCATCAAAGATGGACTTATTACAGGGCATTTAGTCAACCTGAAGACAGGTAAAGATTATCGTAATGAGATCAAACCAACAGTACCTGCAAGTATGTACAATGATGCACATCTTCTTTTTGGTAATAAAGATGCAAAGCATAAAGTACTTATTTTCTCTGATCCCCAATGCCCATTCTGCCAAGAGTTAGTACCTGAGATCTTTAAGGCAGCCAGAGAGAATCCGACAACGTTGGCAGTCTATTACTACCATTTGCCACTTTTAAGGATCCATCCTGTTTCTGATGTGCTGACACGTGTAATGCATGTAGCACAACATGAGGGTAAAGCGGATATGGTAGACAAGATCTATAGTTTAAAGATCGATCCAAGAGAGACGAACGTAACTAAAATACTGGCAGCAGTAAAAAAACATGCAAATTATGATGTAACTCCGGCACAGATAGATGCTAAAAAAGTGAAAGCTGCCATTAAAGCTGATGCAGCAGCAGCAGGAAAAATGATGGTTTCCGGAACGCCTACTATATATCTTGATGGTCAGTGGGATAAAATGAGAAACGGTTATGAAAAATTCATAAAATAATAATGTAGGGTGGATTCACCCACCGCCAAAGTGAAATTGGCAAACTATTAATATTTAAATTTTAAATGGTGGGTAAGCCCACCCTACACGTATAAATCAATTACAAAGTGAAACAAGTGGAAAAATTAATTATAGCAACAAGAGCAAGTAACTTAGCTCTTTGGCAAGCGTATCATATCAAAGCAAGAATCGAAACTTCATTCCCGGAAGTTACAGTTGAACTCAATGAAATTACTTCTAAAGGTGATAAGATACTTGACAAACCACTGGCACTCATAGGTGGTAAAGGACATTTTACAAAAGAGCTTGAAGATGAGATGATCGAAGGTAATGCACATCTCGCAGTGCATTCGCTTAAAGATGTACCTACTTATATCCCAGAGGGTTTAGAGCTTTGTGCTATTACTACACGGCAAGATTTACTTAAAGATATCCCTTTTGTAGAGAAGTTGGACTTTTTCATACCGCCTATGGGTCAAGCTGCATTGGGTATAGAGATCGTAAGTTCCAATGACAGAATACGTGAAATTGCCATGACTCTCAATGATGAGAACTCTTTTATGTGTACTAAATTAGAACGTGATTT
>NATJ01000067.1 GCA_002085305.1 Epsilonproteobacteria bacterium 4484_65
CCTTGTAGATCTGCAGGGTAGATGACAAACTTGGAATTTGCACTTTTACTTATTTCTTCTAATGAATTAATGTATCTGTCACCCAGTAAGAACATTGCGGGGAGTTCTTTGTCT
The DNA here is from genome assembly GCA_002085305.1 of Epsilonproteobacteria bacterium 4484_65. Taxonomy (GTDB): domain Bacteria; phylum Campylobacterota; class Campylobacteria; order Campylobacterales; family Sulfurovaceae; genus Sulfurovum. Next base: position 115 of record NATJ01000067.1, read on the forward strand.
TGGATGTTCTCACTTATCATTCTGATGGCTTCAGCTGAGGCGTTGGCTAATGTTATTTGTGCTTTGGCCTCACGTTCTGCAGCTGCCAGTTTTCCGTCAGCTTCTAGAATGGCAGCATTTTTGTTACCCTCCGCTGTCGTTTCAATGGCTCTTCTTTCTCTCTCTGCGGCAGCTTGTCTTTCCATAGATGCTTGCATGGATGGACTTGGGTTAATGTCTTGGATCTCTACTGATTTAACCGTGACACCCCAGTCAGCCACATCATCGACTATCTGGTCTTTGAGTCTTGTTTTGATCTGTTCACGGTTAGAGAGAGCCTCATCAAGTGTCATCTCACCTAAGATAGAACGTAGCGTTGTCATAATGAGTTGCTGGATAGCCAGTCTGAAATCTTCAACACCATACAGTGCATTTTCCGGTTTGGTGACACGGACGAACGCTACAGCATTAGTAAGTATGACTGCGTTGTCACGTGTGATGACTTCTTGTTGAGGGATGTCCAGGATGATGTCTCTTGTGGTAATCCTCTGGCGTACGGCTTCTATATAAGGGATAATAATGTTCAGTCCAGGTCTAAGTGTACGAGAAAATTTCCCCAGTCTCTCTACGAGCCACTCTTCACCTTGTGGAACGATATTGATACCCTTATAAAGGGTGACGATAACAGCGATGGCCAAAATGACTAATATGTTTAATGCTTCCATAATGTTTCCTTAAGGTTTTTGGATAGGCCTAACTTCTATGAGTTGTCCATTTATTTGTACGATCTCTACGCGTGTATCTTTGTCTATGTCTACTTTAGCTGTTGCATGCCAAGAGGTATTGCCCAGTACAGGTGTATCAAAAGTGACTTTTCCCCTGCTGTGTGGTTGTATGTCTTCCATCACTGTACCTAGTGTGTCAAGTCTATAGTTAGACTGACCACTGTCGGTAATGGGTTTTTCTCTAAACCACTTGAACCATGCAGCTATGGAAAGTACGGAAAGAACCATCCAGATAAAAAGTTCAGTTTTAAAAGAGGTTCCCATGAGGTTGTCTATTACCCCTACCAAGATAGCAGCAACACCAAGCCCCAGCATAAAAAATGTGCCCATATTCATCTCAAGAATTAAAAGAATAACTCCTATAACGATCCAATGCCACCATAAAACGGTCTCGTTGAGAAATTCAATCATAGACGCTCCTAATTTAGTATTAAATTTAATTATAGCATAAAATAGACTAACAGCCTCAAAATAGGATAATAAGTTTATTTTAGGTATAATCGCGAAAATTTTCATACATCAAGGATAATAAATGTCAAGTTTAAATGTATATTATGACAAAGATTGTGATATCAATATCATCAAATCAAAAACAGTAGCAATGATCGGTTTCGGTTCACAAGGGCACGCACACGCAGAAAATCTTAGAGATTCTGGCGTAAATGTAGTTATCGGCCTTAGAAAAGACGGTTCATCTTGGGACAAAGCAGTTGCTAAGGATTTTGAAGTACTTACAGTTGCAGATGCTTCTGCTAAAGCTGATGTGATCATGATTCTTCTTCCAGATGAAAATCAAAAAGAGATCTATGAAGCTGAAATCGAACCAAACCTTAAAGAAGGTGCTACGATTGCATTTGGACATGGTTTTAACATCCACTATGGAAGAGTAAATCCAAGAAAAGACATCAACGTTACTATGATCGCACCAAAAGCACCAGGTCACACAGTACGTTCTGAGTTTGTAAGAGGTGGTGGTATACCAGATCTTATTGCTGTAGGTCAAAACCCAAGTGGTACAACTAAAGAGCTTGCTCTTTCTTATGCATCAGCTATCGGTGGCGGTAGAACTGCGATCATCGAAACAACTTTCAAAGATGAAACTGAAACGGATCTTTTTGGTGAGCAAGCAGTACTTTGTGGTGGAGCTGCATCACTTGTTCAAGCTGGTTTTGAAACACTTACAGAAGCGGGGTACGCACCGGAACTTGCATACTTCGAATGTCTTCATGAGCTTAAGCTTATCGTTGACCTTATGTTCGAAGGTGGAATCGCTGACATGAGATACTCTATCTCTAACACAGCTGAGTATGGAGACTATGTTTCTGGTAAAAGAGTTATCAACGCTGAGTCAAAACAAGCGATGAGAGATATCTTAACAGAAATTCAAGATGGTAGATTTGCTAAGGACTTCATCTTAGAAGGTCAAGCAGGTTATCCTCGTATGAACGCTGAGCGTGCTAATGACAAAGAAAAACTTATCACTAAGACTGGTAACTCTCTTCGTGAGATGATGCCGTGGATATCTGCCGGTAAAATCGTTAACCAAGACACTAACTAGTCTTTTTAGTTATTTCACTGCATCTTTGGAGGATGTGTTCGGTCAGCTACTACTCGTAGCCTCTCTCTCACAAACCTCCAAATCTACAATAAACTAACTAAAAATATTTAGTTAGTTTATTAGCCTCCTTTACCCAAACCCATAAATCTAAAGTACACTCAACAAAAATATTAGCTTTCTTAGTTGATTAAAACTATAACCTAATTATTAATTAAGTAGTATAGCCCCTCTCTTAATGCTTCTTCGCTACAATAACTAAAATTTAAAATTAGTGAACTTTATGGCACCCCAATCAAAAAAAACAAATACTAAATCTTCTTCTCCAAAGAAGAAAACAACCACGAGAAAAACACCTGTAAAAAAAAGAACTCGTAAGAAAACGGGTAAGAACTCTAATTTCAAGAAAAATATTTTTGTACTATTGGGTGTTTTCTTGATGATCTCTCTGGTAGCGTTTGGGTATTTTTTAGGACAGAATAATAATGACTCCAGTATAAAACAGGTAAAAAAAACAGAGTCTGTAAAAGTAATAAAAAATAATAAACCTATGAAACAAAATAGTAAAGAAGTTACTACAAACTCCATAAAAGAGTTGATCAGAGATCATCCCAGCCAGAACGAGATAAGAAGAAAGGCAGAAGAGAAAAGAGCCCAAGAGAAGTCTATGGTCAGTACCAGTGTATCAGAACCTTCTCCTGAGGTAGTATTGGCACATCGTGGTAAAAAACCAAAACTTGCCATCATCATCGATGATGTGTCAAATGCAAAACAACTGAAACATATTATGTCTTTGCCCATAAAGGTCACCCCTTCCATTTTCCCGCCTTACGAACTCTCAAAGTCAAATCATAAGTTGGCACAAGGTTTAAAACACTATATGATACATCTTCCTATGCAATCAGGTAAAGCTTATGACAAGCAGTATGGGACATTGAAAATAACGGACACTAAAGAGAAAATGGAAGCCAGAGTCAAAGAGATAAGAAAACTTTTTCCAACCGCTCGTTATGTCAATAATCATACGGGTTCTGCATTTACAAGTAACTACAAAGCAATGGAGATGCTCTATACTATCTTACGTAAAGAGGGATTTGTTTTTATAGACAGTCGTACTACAGCATCAACTAAAGTACGTAAAATATCACATGCTTTTGGTGATGCTTATGTAGCGAGAGATACATTTATAGATAATGATCACAATGTCCCCTATATACATGAGCAGCTTCGTCAAGCAGTAAAAACAGCCAAGAAAAAAGGATATGCTATAGCCATAGGACATCCTCATCCCGTAACAATGAAAGCACTTGGCTCTGCTAAAGATATTTTTAGAGATGTAGAGCTTGTTTATATTGATGATATTTATAGAAAAAAGAAATAAATAAAAAGTATTCACTCCAAGGCTATTTCTTCTCTTTGGTCAGGGCACAATTTGAATTGCCACACTTTTTCCAAAAGTATGACAATTTGACATATTTTTGTCAAAGTCTGACTCTCTCTGCTATGATTGTCAAAAAGGTAGTTTATGAGCCAATTACTCTCTTCTCCTATTCCTGCATTAGATGTTATGAAAAAGTATCCTTCAGAGCTTTTTTACAAAGGTAATTTAGATTTACTGGTACGTCCAAAAGTCTCTATAGTAGGAACCAGAAGACCTTCGATCTATACACAGAATTTTACTTACAATATTGCTAAATCATTAGCCAAAAGAGGTGTATGTGTAGTGAGTGGTGCTGCTATGGGTGTGGATGCCATTGCACATTCTGGAGCAGGTACAGGTAATACTATAGCAGTGGTTGCAAATGGGTTGAACCTACGATATCCTGCTATCAATAAAGAACTGATAGAGTCAATCGAAAATAATGGACTGATGTTGAGTCAGTTCAATGATGGATTTAGGGCTACAGGATGGAGTTTTGTTGTGCGTAATGAGCTGGTCGTCGCTCTTGGTGACATGCTTATAGTGACAGAAGCTGAGCTTAATAGTGGCTCCATGCGTTCAGTGGAGTATGCATTAAAAATGGGTAAAGAGATCTTTGTGCTTCCTCAAAGACTTAATGAGAGTTCCGGGACAAATAGTCTACTTCGTGAAGGTAAGGCTACAGCTATAGTAGATGTGGAACTATTTGCTTCTCGTTTTGGACAAGCAGCAAGTTCAGATATACAAAAAGATGATTTTTTTTACTTTTGTCAGGCATTACCTACTTTTGATGATACTGTTGCTAAGTTTGGTGATAGAGTGTATGAAGCAGAACTTGAAGGTATGGTCACGATACACAATGGTATCGTGAGACTACAGTAATTTATTTAAGTTGTTTAATAAGCTCTTCAAGTGAAGCTTCAGGTAACATACCTGCCTGCACAAACTGTACTGCACCTTTTGTATCTAAAGCAACCAAGAAAGGAATACTTCCTCTCCACTCTGCTCTTTGTCCAATATAGTTTGTAAAGCTACCTGCTTTTTCATCAGCTACAACGATGTAGTTCATCCCTTTTTCTTTTGCAAATTCTGTAAGCTGCTTGTTGCTAAAACCTTGTACTTCGATGGCCACAATGGCTAATTTGTCTTTGTGCTTTTCTTGTAGTTTTATAAGATGCGGAATAGATTTTAAACAAGGTGGGCATTTATGTCCAAAAAATTCAAGAAAAACTATTTTGCCTTCCAGTCCTTTAATGTTAAGACCTTGTTCTGTCCCTGTGATCTGATGTGTCACACCTTTTATATCAGTAATAGTTAATTGAGGACCTTCTTCTGCCTGTGTATAAGTAAATAGTGAAAAAACAAAGAGTGCCAATGTAAGTATTTTTCTCATGAGTGAACCTTTTTTATTTATTATAGAGAGTATACACTAATGAAGATGTAAGAATCGTGTAGTTTAAGTAAAAAGGATAATTAAAATAAGTAAATATTTACAAAAGAGCATCTAGAAGTTTAAAAGGAGGAGGAAAAAATTCTATGAAAAAGGGAACCTGAATAATATCTAGGGAAATTTAAATGGTTCCTTCTGATGCTCTTATGGGAGAAGTATAATCCATTTAGGTTAACCGTTTACTAATAATCTTAATTATAATTATCATAATTGAAGAATTTGGATCTTAGAAAAGATTTATGTAGTATATATTTGTTTGGTTTTTTAAAAGAGCATCTAGAAGTTTAAAAGGAGGAGGGAAAAATTCTATGAAAAAGGGAAGCCGAATAATATATAAGAAAATTTAAATGCTTCCTTCTGATGCTCTTATGGGAGAAGTATAATCTACCCAGGTTAACCGTATACTAATAAGACTATATTATAATGCTATAAATAACGCTTCAAGGAAAAAAATGTTTAAAAAGATTTTAATACTAGTCTCCATAGTAACTGCACCGTTTATGCTTCATGCAGGAGATTATCTCTCTCTAGAGAAGAAGATAGGTCAAATGCTTATGGTGGGCTTTCATGGTACCTCTGCTCCAAAAAGTAGTCAAATATGTAAAGACATTAAAAAATATAACGTAGGGTCTGTTATCTTGTTTGATTATAACCCTGTCAATAAAAACGAACCTAAAAACATAGCAACAAAAAAACAACTTGCAAAACTAACCAAAGAATTACAGGCGTGTAGTGCTGATGGTAAATTGTTGATAGCTGTAGATCAAGAGGGTGGTAAAGTCCAAAGGCTTAAAAGTAAATATGGTTTTTATGGAAAGTTCCCTAAAGCTTCTGATGTGATCAAGATGGATCAAAGCCAGATAAGCAGTACATACAAAAAAATGA
>NATJ01000068.1 GCA_002085305.1 Epsilonproteobacteria bacterium 4484_65
GCAGGTTCATACATCAAATGTAGACTTGTAGGTGTACTTATGACAGAAGATGAGAGTGGTGGAGATGAAAAACTTATCGCTGTACCAACCACAAAGATAGACCCAACCTATGCAAATATCAATGACCTTGCAGATGTACCGGAACACACACTCAACCGTATCAAAAATTTCTTTGAAACATACAAAATACTTGAGCCAAACAAATGGGTAAAAGTAGAAGGATTTAAAGACAAAAAAACAGCAACTGAAATCTTGGAAAAAGCGATAAAGAACTATAAATAAACTGTAGCGTGGGTATTTATCGAAGTGTATGCCTTTGGCACTGCCCACGCTACAAACACTAAAACCCTACTTCTTTTTTCCTATTATCAATATACCTACCTACGCCCTCAGCAATCCCTTTTGCAATTTTATCCTGGTAGCCAGAAGTAAACAATCTTTTACGTTCTTTTGAGTTAGTAATATAGCCAACTTCAACAAGAATAGAAGGTCGGCTAGCGCCTACAAGTACATAAAACGGTGCAGGTCTTACACCTCCGTTTTTTACTCCGGAGTACTTACTATTAAGATTTTTCATTATATTATTTTGTACATCAATAGCCAATTTATGCGACTGGATGATCTTTGGTCCGTTAAGTACAGCATCTATAATGACATCCCTGCTTAACTGATCTGTACCAATCAATACAGAGGCATTTTCTCTGGCAGCAACACGTTGAGATCTTTCATCCCTGGTCTTCTGTAAAAAGTAGGTCTCCACACCCTCTACTACCTCAAAACGATTACGATCTGAAATAGCATTGGCATGAATAGAGATGAAAACCTTTGCATCTTTTTTATCTGCAATTCTTGTACGCTGTCCCAATTTTAAAAACCTGTCATTTCCTCTGGTAAGATAGACTCTATACCCTTTTCTTTTTAACTCTTTTTTAAGCTTTTTGGTAATTTGAAGAACAAGATCTTTCTCCTGCTGTCCTCCAGCTATAGCACCAGAATCATGACCACCATGCCCTGCATCTATCACTACAAGACTATCAGACCTGTCAGGGCCACCACACCCCACTACTAAAATCAATGCCACTAAATAAAATACTATCTTCTTCATCTTTTATCCTCTGTTAAAAATCTATTTCTTTTTTTCTATTGTCCAAATAGTTATCTACGCCTTCTGCAATACCTTTAGCAATAAGTTCTTGGTAACGTGGCATAAAAAGTCTTTTTCTCTCTTTAGGATGAGAGATATAGCCTACTTCTACAAGTATTGAAGGTCTACTCGCTCCTACAAGTACCCAAAAGGGTGCATGCCTTACACCTCCATCTTTTACACCTCTATAACGACTACGCAGATTTGTCATCATTCTTCTGTGCACATCAATTGCCAATTTATTTGACTGTACGATCTTTGGACCAGAGAGTACTGAATCAAGTATCACACTTCTACTAAGTTTATTCGTGCCTTTAAGTACTGATTTGTTTTCTCTGGCTGCAATACGTTGTGATCTGGCATCTCTGGTATTCTGGAGGAAAAAGGTCTCTACCCCCTGTATTTTATTACGCTTTCTTTTAGGCACTGAGTTAGCATGAATAGAAATAAAAACTACTGCATTTTTTTTATCTGCAATTCTTGTACGCTGTGGAAGTTTTAAAAAACGATCACGTGTTCGTGTCATATAGACAGGGTGACCACGCTTTTTGAGCTGTTTTTCAAGTCTTTTTGCTATCATCAACACAAGATCTTTCTCTTTTTTACCTCCGACCATAGCACCAGTATCATGCCCACCATGTCCTGCATCAATAACAATAAGCTCGCTTTTATGTGAACGTAAAGGAGACGTTATCATTTTCTTTACTTTTTGGATTTTCTTTATTTTTTTCGTTTTCTCTTTAACTTTTACTGTTGGTTTTTTATAACGTTTTGCAGGCAGAGCATTTCTTCCTTTAGGCAGAGGTATATGGTATGTTTTTAGTGAGAGTATAGGTTTGTACGGTGTACAACTATAAGGTTCATGACTACTTACAACGACCCTTACAATATTTGATTTATATTGTGCTATTTTTACATTTTTGATATTTTTAGCTATATTTTTATTTGACAGGCGTGTATTTTTAAAGTCAAATACTTCTCTTGGAGGATTTTTTAATGCAAAGTGTTTAATTTGTTTTTTAGGGAGAAAATTATTAAATTCTAGACGTAACTCCCCTTTTTCTATTTCTACTTTCTTCAGTGTGTTCACACCTGAAAAAAGTAATGTAGAAGAGATGATAAATAAAAGAAAGATCTTAAAAAGTTTCACTCTATGTATCTTCACCATTCATCAATTTATTCATCAACTCTTTAACCGTTATGATCTCATTTAGACGATAACCATTCGATCCGGTAAAGAAAAGTCCTGTATCAATAAGGCCATCATAAGCATCCGTAAGTCTGTCAGCAATACAATATCCAACTACTTTAGCTTCCTCCCCACGGTGACATGGAGTAACACAATTTGAGATACATGCTATCTTAGGTGCAGTACCCTCTTCTATACTTTTATGCAGATTGGTCTTCACGCCACGTGCAGGATACCCTACCGGTGATTTAAAGAGCTTGATCGTATCTTCTGTTGAATCAAGAATCACATTTTTCATTACTTCAGAGGCATCACACTCCACTGTACCAATGAACCGTGTTCCCATTTGTACCCCATCAGCACCAAGCTCCATCATCTTAACGATATCATCATGATCCCATACACCCCCTGCTGCGATAACAGGCATAGACCCCCAGTTTTTCGCTTCTTCTACTACAGGAGACAAGATCTCTTCTAGTTGATTCTCCGGCAAAAAACAATCTTCATATTTAAAACCTTGATGTCCTCCACTCAGCGGTCCTTCAACGATCACGGCATCAGGAAGCCTATCATGAGTCTTTTTCCAACGGCGGCATAAAATTCTCAATGCTTTTGCTGTAGAAACAATAGGGACCAATGCAACATCAGGATAATCTTTCGCTGCTTCAGGCATAGTCAATGGCAAACCTGCACCGGTAATAATGATATTTGCACCTGCTTTACAGGCATCCTGAACTACACGGTCATATTCACTTTGTGCATAAAGCACATTTGCTGCTAATGGTCTATCTCCACATATCTCTCTTGCATTGTCAAATATTTTTTGTAATGCAGGGTAAGAGTAAAAGTTGATCGCTTCAAGCGGTCTATGCTCTTTACCTATCATTTCTTTTTCATTAAGATATTTTCTGCCTTTATATACACCTGTACCTACAGCAGAGATAACACCAAGTCCACCCTCTAAACTCACATTTCCTGCTAGCTGATCCCAAGAAATACCAACACCCATGCCACCTTGAATGATGGGCTTTTCAATAGTATATTTTCCAATTTTAAAAGATTTAAATTCCATTACCCTACCTTTACTTTTGCAAATTTTCTTTTTCCTACTTGTAGGATATACTCTCCAGAATCAAGATTTAGTTTTTCATCAGAGATCTTCTCTTGATCCACTCTTACTGCACCCTGCTTGATATCTCTTCTTGCTTGAGATGTTGAAGGTTCTAACCCTGCATCCACTAAAGCTTTACATATCCAAATATCCTCTTCAACTTCTACTTCATTCATATCTGAAGGAAGCTGATTGGATTTAAATACATTATCAAATTCTGCTTTAGCTAGTGTAGCCAACTCTTCATTATAGAATCTTGTAACCAGCTCAAGCGCCAGGTTTTCTTTAGCTACTTTAGGATGAAGTGTACCCTTTTGCACATCCTCTTTTATCGTAGCGATCTCTTCAAGTGATCTTTCACTCAACAACTCATAGTAACGCCACATCAACTCATCTGAAACAGAGAGTGTTTTTGCATAGATATCTTTAGGCTCTTCTGTGATACCGATGTAGTTGTTCAGAGATTTACTCATCTTCTGAACCCCGTCAAGCCCTTCTAAAATAGGCATCATCAATACAGCCTGTTCTTTACCTATTTCATAGGCACGCTGAAGATGTCTTCCCATAAGCAAATTAAATTTCTGATCTGTACCACCGATCTCAATGTCACTTTCAAGTTCCACAGAATCATACCCTTGAAGCAGAGGATAAATGAATTCAGAAATAGAAATACTGTGTCCGCTTTTATAGCGTTTTTCAAAATCATCACGTTCAAGCATACGTGCTACATTAAAAGTCGTTGTTAAAGACACCATACCCGCAGCGCCCAATGCTTCAAGCCATGTAGAGTTGAATACTACTTCTGTTTTATTCTCATCAAGTATATTGAAGACCTGATCCTGATACGTTTGTGCATTCGCTAGAATAGTTCCTCTGTCAAGAATTTTCCGTGTCTCACTCTTCCCTGTAGGATCACCGATAGTTGCTGTAAAATCACCTATAAGAAGCTGTACACGTCCTCCATGATTTTGAAAGGCTTTAAGCTTTTGAAGAAGTACAGTATGTCCCACATGCAAATCTGCACCTGTAGGGTCAAAACCTGCTTTTACCGTGTAGGTTGTACCCTCTTCATAATACTTGGAAACCAATTTTTCTATACGTTCCATGTCTATGATCTCGGCTGTGCCTCTACTTATCTCTTCCAGTGCTTTTTGTATCATCTGTTCTTTACCTTTAACTTTGTTTCTATTTATTGTATGCATCATCTAAACTGGTGATCTCTATCAGTTTTAACTTTTGTGAAATCTTCTCTGCAAGCAGACTTTTTTTCCCTTCACTGCTCTCTACTTCTATCTGACAATACTCTGCACTCTCAGAATTTTGTATGCTAAGTTCAATACTAATAACATTCAAGTCCAGATCCGAGAGCTTAGTTAACAGATCAGCAAGTATCCCTTTTTGGTTCTGAAGGCTTATAATGAGCCTGTACCGTGAAAGTTTTGCATATCTCCAACTCACATGGAGCATTGGTTCTTCAGCCAAGATCTTTGAGTATGCCTTCTTGCATAATTTGTGGTGTATAATAGCTTTACTGTCCTTATAAAATGCAACGATCTGATCACCTACTTTAGGATGACAACAATAATCAAACTCTACACCATCTAAAGGCTTATTCGTAAAGAATTTAAAGTGTTCTATCTCTTTGATCATAGGCTTTTTATAGCCTTTTTTAAGCAGTTCCCAAAAACGTACCTCTTTGGTTCCCATATACTCAGCCACTTTATGTATGGTCTCTTTAAAATAGTCACGCTGCATAGGCAATTTATGTATGGAGTCTTTTAACTCTACTATCTCTATCATCTCTTTCATCGCAGCACTTGTTTGTACAAAAAGTGTTGCTAAAATATTATAGGCACTAAGCGTATCTGACTCTTTTATTCTTGCACGGCAATGACTTCTTATACCATCTTGTGCTTTAGAAGTTTTTACGGCATCCAACCAAGAACAATGAAGATGCAATTTGTCATCTTTAAAGATATTTACAATATCACCATTTTTTAGAATAGTCAACAGTGATGTTTTTTGCTTATTCACCAATGCTTCAGTGGCAGTTGCACCTACCTCCGAGTGTATCGCATAGGCAAAATCCAATGCAGTCGACCCTTTTGGAAGTGTATAATAATCCCCTTTAGGAGAAAACACTGTAATATCTTCAGAAAAAAGATCAGATTTTGCCAATTCATAGAACTCTTCTACAGACTCTTTTTGAAAATTCAAACTCTCCAGCCATTCTAAATTGACACTATCATTACCATCTTTATATTTCCAATGTGCAGCAACACCATACTCAGCCAGTTTATGCATATCAGATGTCCGTATCTGCGCTTCGACGATACCTTCTTCATTAAAGAGTGTTGTATGTATAGTTTTATATCCATTCTCTTTAGGTACTGCTATATAGTCCTTGAAACGCGAGATAAGTGGTGTAAATGTCAGGTGCATTAAACCTAAAACCCTATAACACTCTATGGGTTCCTTTACAATGATACGAATGGCAAGCAGATCAAGAACCTCTTCTATACTCACACCCTTACGATGCATCTTGAGGTAAATAGAGTAGTAGTGTTTCACTCTTCCTATGATCTCAAACTCTTCCTGGTCAAAACCGTCTTTATCCATTGTAGCTCTTACCTTTTGGATAAAGGAATTGAGTCTAAACTGTAGATTTTGTGCATTATTCTGTATATAGTCATCGATCTTTTTATAATCATCTTCCAAATGATTTTTCAAACGTGAAATACCAAGTCGGTGTGCAATAGGTGCATAAACCACCAAGGTCTCTTCTGCAATACGTTTTTGCTTTTCTGGTGTGAGTGCATCTAAGGTAAGCATATTGTGCAGCCTGTCACAAAGTTTTATGACCAATACACGAATATCTTTGATAGAAGCTATAAGCATCTTTCGAAAGGTAAGTGCTGAGTTAATAAGCCGTTCATCTGAACCGGAGGGAGCCAGTTCTTCATCTCTTATCTCAACGATCTTGGTCAAACCTTCAACCATGTGGGCAACATCATCACCAAACTCGCGTTCCAGATCTTCAATGTCAAAATGGGTATCTTCCACGACATCATGAAGCAAAGCAGCCTGTACCATAGTTTCATCATTGGAAAAAGCAGCCGTGATAGCTGCTACAAGTATAGGGTGTACTATGTAAGGTTCACCACTTTTACGTTTCTGCCCGTCATGTGCGGTCTGTGAAAGTTCAAGTGCTCTTATGGTAGCGGGTAAAGGAGATGGGATCTGTTCCCACAGAAGGGCTTTTGCCTCTTCTATCGTATGTATTTTTTTAGCTTTATCTAGAAAAGCATCCAAAGTTTTTTAGCTTTCTAAACTTACAGTGATTTTACCTTCAGCAATTTCCTGAAGTGCAATATCAGCATATTTCATAGCTGATGTATCTATATCCAATAGTGATTGTGCACCATTTGCTATGGCTTCAGCTCTTTTACCTACAGCATTTGCCAAAAGGTACTTATCAAAATCTACTTTTTCAAGTGCTACTGCTGTTAATTGTTCTGTTCTCATATTATTTCCTTTAGAAAATTTATCTATATATTAAGCGACTAGTCGCGTGAGCCATCTGCTGAAGATAACCCAGTGTTAACGCAGTCAAGATAGGCTTTACCCATTTGACGTTATTTAACGATAGAACAAAGGCTCATATCACCTTTGATAATAGCAAGCAGATTACCTTTTTCAAACATGTTGCATACAACAATAGGTAATCCGTTCTCTTTAGCCAATGCGATAGCAGTATCATCCATCACTTTGATATTATCGCTTAATGCCTGATCATATGTAAGCGTATCAAGCTTCACTGCATCATCAAACTTATTGGGGTCTTTATCATATACACCATCTACTTTAGTTGCTTTGATGAGAAGTTCTGCTTCTACTTCAGAAGCCCTGAGTGTTGCTGCTGTATCGGTAGTAAAATAAGGGTTACCTGTACCACCTGCAAATACCACTACACGACCTTTTTCCAGGTGTCTTCGAGCCCTTCGCACGATAAATGCTTCACCTATCTCTTTCATGTCGATAGCAGATTGAAGTCTCGCTTCAAGCCCTGTATATTCTAATGCTTCCTGGATAGCTACACCATTGATCACAGTTGCAAGCATACCCATGTAGTCACCACTTGTTCTTTTAATGATACCGTCAGCAGCAGCACTCACACCACGGATAATGTTACCACCACCCACAACAACGGCTACTTCAACACCTGCATCTACAAGCTCTTTGATCTCACCTGCAATAAAGTTAAGAATCTGAGTATCAATTCCATACCCATTTTCACCAGCTAAAGCTTCACCAGAAAATTTTACCAATACTCTTTTTATCACAAAAAGCCTTTTATATATTTTCGCGATTATATCTAAAAGTGGTTTAGGAGGGGTTTAAACTAAATCCGTATCAACTTCAACGGATTGATATGTTTAGAGTTTTTAGTAGCCTGGAACATAAGTTTACTTG
>NATJ01000069.1 GCA_002085305.1 Epsilonproteobacteria bacterium 4484_65
TTCGAGTCCCCGCGGACCCACCACTAACAAACTCCCCCTATATTACATTTATATCAATTTTATTATTCATCTACCTGATACAATTATCATCTTTTCAATTCCAGATAGGCTTCACAATCGATATATCCCATTCTGATTCCAATGTAAGTAAAGTACATCTCAAGAGGGATTGATATTAATCGTATATGGAACAAAGTAAAGTATCATGCACAATACAAAAAGAATTATTTATCATTTTACAAGGTATTACATGTAATCATATGTTTTTGGGTAACGAGGCATATTTAGAGAAAAAAGATTTTCAAAATAACCTTATTTAGATATACTTTGAATTAGAGGAGGAAAACATGGGGAAAATATCATACGATCATATTCAAGAAATTCTTGACAGTTTTAGCAATAAAAATAAAGCATTGGAAACTGTGAAAAATTTGTTAGTAGCAAATGGATATACTGAGCATCATGATGAAGAGAGATTTCTATTTATTAATTCTTCAGGCAGTCATACACATACAATAGATATAGACCTAAAAAAGTATGCTGAAGAAAAAAATATACAAAAAAATAGCAATACTACCAAAGTAATAGATGAGAGACTAATACAAAAAGACATGAATGATACTGCAGATATAATACTAAAATATCACAAAATGCTAGAGAAGAATATTATCACACAAGAAGTATTTGATAGCATTAAAAAAGATTTCCTTAGTTGAAATAGCTAATGTATTTTAGTAACATCATTATCTGCTGAATCAAAGAGTAGAGAATGTACACTGTACAAAAATAATCCTTCCGGATCAAGTATGTACAGAGTCTTGTATGAAAAGTATTCTAGTGCAGGATTATACACCTTCTGCGATCATCGCATCTGCAACTCTTTTAAATCCGGCGATGTTGGCACCATCAACATAATTTCCTGCCACACCAAACTCTTTTGCCGTTGACGAAACATTTTCACAAATATCTTCCATTGTTGCTTTAAGTTTTGCATCAACTTCTTCAAATGTCCATTTTTGCATTGCAGCATTTTGGCTCATTTCAAAACCACTTACGGCAACACCACCTGCATTAGCTGCTTTTGCCGGAGCAAGACAGATATCACTTTTTAACATAATATGCACTGCATCTGTTGTAGATGGCATATTTGCACCTTCTGTCACACTGACACAACCATTTTTAATAAGATTTTTCGCATCGACTGATGTTAACTCATTTTGGGTTGCACACGGGAAGGCTGCATAACATGGGATGTTCCATACTGCATGACCACCTTTGGGGTACTCAGAGATTGGAGTATACCTTGCTTCAGGATGCACTTTAATATACTCTTCCAAAGAAGCACGACGCTCAAACTTCAACTCTTTAAGTAAGGGAAGATCAACACCTCTTGCATCATAGATCATTCCTTTGGAATCTGTACATGTGACAGTAACAGCACCAAGTGCTTGAAGTTTTTCTATGGCGTGAAGCGCTACATTTCCAGAGCCGCTGACTGTACACACTTTACCTTCTACTGTCTCTTTACCTTCTAACTCCAGCATTTTACGTGTAAAATAAACCACACCGTAGCCTGTTGCTTCAGGTCGCATGAGTGAACCACCAAAGAAAGCTGGTTTTCCTGTTAAAACACCCTCAAAGGCTGTTGTCATTCTTTTATACTGACCAAATAGATAACCGATCTCCCGTCCACCTACACCAATATCTCCTGCAGGTACATCGATACGTGGTCCAATATGTTTATAGAGCTCTTTCATAAAGGCAGAACAGAACTTCATTACTTCAAAGTCACTTTTACCTTTAGGGTCAAAATCACTACCACCTTTGGCACCACCTAAAGGCAGACCGGTCAATGCATTTTTCAAGATCTGCTCAAATCCTAAGAATTTTAAAATACCTTCATTGACAGAGGGATGAAAGCGAAGACCGCCTTTGTATGGGCCAAGTGCATTGTTAAACTGCACTCTGTAACCGGTATTGACCTGCACTTCATTCTTATCATCCAACCACACTACTTTAAATTTAATCACTCTGTCTGGTGTGATTAATCTTCTGATAATGGCATTTTTGGCACTCTTGTTATAGACTTCATCTGACTTAAAAAGAGGAAAAATAGAAAGAAGTGGTTATCAATTTTGTGGGCGATCATAGTTGCCGCCATAATGATCGGATAGTTTGTCGGTGCTGCTGTTAACATTGGTTGTGTTGCAACCTGCATGGACATTACCTGATAGATATTAAGATTGGCTTCTATCATCACTCCAATGATATTGATCATCTCTCCTGCTTCATTTCCACCAATGACCTGTCCACCAATAATCTGCCCGCTATGGCGCATAGCGATCAGTTTAACAAACTGTTTTTGCGCTCCAGGGATGGTTGAAGGGTGGCGATTTGTAGAAGTAAACGTTCCAACAACGATGTCACCGTTTGCCGCAACTGCCTCACTCTCTGTAATCCCTGCTGATGCAAATGCCATATCTCCCACCATAGTTGAGAAAATAGCGATCGTACCGTTAAAGCCTTTAATATATTTAAAACCATAAAGTGAACTTCCTGCAATCCTTCCCTCTGCAGCAGAGGTCGAAGCCAACATTACTTTCGACGGTGCATTCGAAATAAAACTTCTTCGTGCACTACAGTCACCTACCGCAAAGATATCAGGATTTTCCGTTCTCATATACTCATTCACATTGATACCGCCATAATGTTCGATCTTCATACCGACTTTTTGGGCTAATGTACTGTTTGGCTTATAGCCTGTTGCCAGGACTACCACCTGAGTATCAACTACTTTACCACTCTTGAGTTGAACCCCATTGACGATATTGTCACCATTTTTATCAATAACGGCTGTAACTCTGTCATTTCCTATAAAGGTAATACCGTGTTTAAGTATGATCTCTTCTGCCTGAATAGCAACTTCAGGGTCAAATGGACCTTTAAGGATATGTTTACTCCCACCAATAACGGTAACATTTTTGCCACTTTCTGCAAATTCCATTGCCATCTCAATACCGATAAATCCGGTACCAACAACCACAATATTATCGACATTATCGATATACGCTTTTGCTTTATCGATCAGCATTTTATTTTTTGGGACAGTAAAGACACCTTCTAACCCAAGTGAATCTTGCAGTGAAGTATGTACAAAAGGTTGTGAACCTGTTGCAAAAACAAGTTTATCAAAAGTGATCTCATTCTCATTTGAATAGGCTATTTTCTTTTCGACATTAATATCTTCTATCTTACCCAATAGTGTAGAGATACCCATCTCTTCAGCCATGCCACAAGATGCAACATTTTTTTCACTGCATCCAAGGGTTGCACCGAAGATATAAGGAATAGCACAAGGAACAAGCTGAACTTCAAATTCCCGTACGACCAGTATCTCTTTCTCAGGATAATTCATCTTGGCAGTCACTGCACACACACCACCTGCAGGGCCACCACCGATCACAAGAACATCACAATTAACTTTTTTCATCTATTTTCCTTCGTATAATTATAATATGTCAGTATACAGAAAGAACCTATCAAACCTCTGTAATTTGTAACAAAAAGACATAATGAAAAAATATATCTAAAATTTAGATACAATACTACTCCTTCACTACCCACACTGCTTCAACTAACAGTGTTTCACATGAAAATACCTGCTTTAAAGATTTTCCAAGTTATATTATTTCTAATCTTTTAAGTCATCACGTAAAACTTAATCCTTATCTATCTAAAAAGAAAAACTAATGATTCGAGTCTTGCAATTTTTTGTTACTATTAGGTATCATTGTTACGTTGAATCTTCTAAATAACATTAGATACTTATTAAATTTAAAATCATTTTATGAGTATAATTAAAAAGGAATCTCCCATCGAAACTACAACAGTACACTGGTTTTATGTCTATCTTGTTGTTACAGTAGGAGGAGTACTTCTCTTTTCAGCTATCGCCCATATACTCTATCAAAAACGATCACCTACGAGTATGATATCATGGATGCTGGCTATAATTTTTATGCCATTTTTGACAGTACCTCTCTACTTTCTCATCGGAATTCGTAAAAGAGAGAATACATACACAAAAGCCACTGTCAAACTTCACGAAGCCCATCAAGAAAATGTTCATATCTCCATCAACCCCAACAATGCTCTTAGTAGTATCTTGGAAAAGAACGGCATCCCCTCTGCGACGAAGGGTAATCGTTATGAGCTGATAACGAAAGATACCGAGGCTTATGCACGACTGATGAATGAGATAGAAAAAGCAACAGAGTCAATAGATCTGGGAACGTATGTTTTCAGTTATGATGTTACGACACAAAAGATCTTGGAAGCATTGACAAAGAGAGCAAGAGAGGGAATACGCGTACGACTGCTTCTTGATGTTGTCGGTTCATTAGTATCCTATCTCTGGCAAAAAAACTTTCAGGCACTGCGAGATGCCGGTGGAGAAGTAGGGTTTTTTATTCCCATTATGAGCCGACCTTTTCAAAGCTATATCAACCTGCGTAACCATCGTAAGATCTATCTCTTTGACAGGAAAAGATTACTGAGTGGAGGCATGAATCTGAGTGATGAATACTTGGGTGAAGAGAGCAGTACAAAACGTTGGGATGATATCCTTTACTATTTGGAAGGACCTGCGGTCTTTGGCTTTTATCAGATCTTTCACAATGACTGGAACTATGCAATGGGGCTGACAGATAAACTCGAAGTTCCTCTTGAAGCTGTGGAGTCGGTGGGTGAGAGTACTGTTCAAGTTGTACCTTCCGGCCCGGATATCCCCACTGATGCACTTTATGAAGCCCTACTTAATGCTATCTATACTTCCCGGAAACGTATCTGGATCGTGACACCTTATTTCGTTCCTGATGAAAATATTGTACAAGCACTCATCATTGCTCAGCACAAGGGTATTGATGTCAAGCTCATCACACCTAAACACTCTGACAACTGGATAGCAGATCTGGGGAGAAGTCCTTATATGCGTGAACTTGATGCTATCGGAGTGGATGTGATCTTGTATGAGGGAGAGATGCTTCATGCCAAAGCGATACTTTTTGATGATCTGGGTGGGATGGTCGGCTCTGTCAATATCGACAATCGCAGTCTCTTTTTGAATTATGAGATCGTTACTTTTGCTTACTCTCCTCACTTTATAGAAAGTATTGAATCGTGGATGAGAGAACTGATGGAAAACTCCACACAAGGGATGAAAAAACCCACTAAACTACGCGAAGGAGTGGAAAATATGATGAAAGTCTTTGCTCCACTACTATAATGGGACACCTGTACAATGTTTAAGCCCTCATGCCTTCACCACTCAGCCTGTCATGACCACTGCCACACAAGTATACCAGATACTTTTGGAGTGCTTTGCTGGAATGTCTATAAAAACAACCGAAAGAATTCAAGGTTTCAAAATTTTCTACGCACAGAGGTAGAGAGACGAATCGTTGATCTTATTCTCTTTCAGGAAGCAAGTTTCCGTGACGATCACCATTTTGAACTACCTCATTTCTCATATGATGCGGCAGCCAATCTGGAGTTTAGAGGAGAGTTCTATGGGGTTCTAACAGCAAGCAGAATGGAGTCAAGTCATGCTAAAGCTTACCTTTCAGAGGGAAGAGAGAGCATGTTTGGACCACATAAGAGCCTACTATTAAGTGATTACGCCTTCGATGATGGCAGCTCTTTGCTTATCCTCAATGTTCATGCGATCAACTTTCGGGAAAACCAACGCTACAGCAAAGAGCTTGAACGGTTTCTTAACTTGCTTAAAGAGCATAAGGGACCTATGATCCTTGCCGGAGATTTTAACAGCTGGAACAAGAAACGCATGGAGAAACTCCAAAAAATTACTGAGAAACTCTCCCTTACAGCAGTAAGCTTTAAGAAAACGGGTAAAGTTAAATCATTTATGGGAAAAGATCTTGATTTTGTTTTTTACCGTGGGCTGGAGTTGCTTGAAGCAGTGGTGATAGATGAACATAAACTCTCCGATCATAACCCTCTGTTCGTACGTTTCAAGAGAAAGCCGATCAAAACTCCTTAAGTACTTTTTAGAAGTTTTGACCAAATAAGTTTAACTCATCTTTTTGAGGTAGATAACACCAAGAGGGGGTAATGTTACATGTAACATATTTTTTCGTCCATGGTGCACTTTTGCACGTGATTTTATAGGTGCATCATTGGTGATATTCCAGCCGTCAAACTCTAACGATTGGGAATTAAATATCTCTTCATAGAGCCCTTTGCTTGGCAAGCCGATCGGATAATCTTTATGGATCTTGTCAGAGAAGTTACAAATAACAATGATAGGCTTATCTCTTTTGCTACCTCTACGAATAAATGAGATGACATTGGCCTGATAGTCATTTTCATCGATCCACTCAAAACCTTCAGGTTCCACATCGTTTTTATGAAGAGAGGGTTCATCTTGATAGAGCTTATTAAGCGTTTTTAAGAGAGTATGTACCCCTTTGTGCTGTGGATTTTCCAGTAAATGCCAGTCAAGACTCTGTTCATAGTTCCACTCAGCAAATTGAGCGATCTCCCCACCCATAAAGAGCAGCTTTTTACCGGGATGAGCGATCATAAAGCTAAAGAGTGCTCTAAGATTGGCAAACTTTTGGTTGTTATCCCCTGGCATTTTATTGATGAGTGACCCCTTCATATGAACGACTTCATCATGGCTTAGCGGCAGTAAATAGTTTTCATTATACATATAAACAAAGCTGAAAGTAAGATGTTGGTGATGGTGTTGGCGATGAATAGGATCAATTTTCATATATTTAAGCGTATCGTGCATCCATCCCATATTCCATTTGTAACCAAATCCCAAACCACCCTGACTAACAGGACGGCTTACCATTGGATAGTTGGTAGACTCCTCGGCAAACATCATAATGTCATCAAAGGCATCATAAACACTTGTATTAAGCTGTTTTAAGAATTTGACTGCTCCTTTGTTCTCATTGGTACCATCCTCATTAGGGATCCACTCCCCCTCTTCTCTGGCATAATCAAGATAGAGCATGGAAGCTACCGCGTCAACCCGTATCCCATCAAGATGATACTTTTCAAGCCAGAACATTGCAGAACTGATCAAAAAGGCACGCACTTCATTACGATCATAGTTGAAGATAGCAGACCCCCATTCCGGATGATATCCTTTACGTGGGTCTTTATGTTCGTAAAGACAGGTACCGTCAAAATTCATCAAACCATGTCCGTCAGTGACAAAGTGTGAAGGTACCCAGTCAAGAATAACACCGATGCCGTGCTCATGCATAATATCTACAAAATGCATGAATTCTTGCGGTGTTCCATAGCGAGATGTTGGAGCAAAATAACCTGTGACCTGATATCCCCAGGACCCTTCAAAAGGAAACTCTGTGATAGGCAGAAGTTCCACATGTGTGAAGTGCATTTCATTAAGATAGGAAGCTAGGGCTGTTGCCGCTTCTGTATAGTTTAAAAAGCGGTTGCCCTCTTCTACCTTACGCTGCCATGAACCCAAATGCACTTCATAGATTGAAACGGGTGCTTTGTGTGAATTTTTCTTACGACGCGAACGCATCCATGCTTTGTCATTCCACTTATAGTCACCAATATCCCAAACACGTGATGCTGAACTCGGTGCGACTTCAGCATAAAAAGCGTAAGGGTCAGCTTTGTCAGCATTCACATTTTCTTCCTCACTGTCAATATGATATTTATAGGTTGTTCCCTGATCAACCCCTTCAATAAAACCATCCCAAATACCCGAACCATCAGCACGAAGCTGGAGTTTGTGGCTTCTGTCATTATAGTCATTAAAGTCACCACGTACATACACACCTCTCGCATGAGGTGCCCAAACTGCAAAATAGGTTCCTTTTTGACCTTCACGATCCATAAGGTGTGCACCCAAATGATCATAGAGTTTTGCATGTGTTCCCTCTTTAAAGAGGTAGATATCACCAAAAAGATGTCGATCCTGGGCGATATTGAAATCCAGCTCATTGAGTTTGTTCAGCACCTGCCGGATCAGGGTGCCGGATTTCATATAGTTAT
>NATJ01000070.1 GCA_002085305.1 Epsilonproteobacteria bacterium 4484_65
CCCATTGTCTCTGGTTTTTGGTAAAAAGTGCAAATGCCTTAGCTCCTATAGCCATGGCATTGAGTGGTGCATTATCTACTCCACCACTTGCACTTACATGTGCTCCAACAAATTTCATATCATCCTCACTGTTTTTTGACTTTTATAAGTATTGCATTGATTGTATCACGAAAAATAATCTCATCATTTAAAACACTATAGTGTATGTTATATTTATCTTCTTTTACTATCTTTTGTGTAAAGCCGTTACGGTTTTTTTCCAACCCTTCACTATACATTATAGGTTTTCCTCTAAAAATATTTTCCAGTATCTCCTCCGGATACATACTGTTTAAGACTTCTTTGTTAAAACTACTCTTACTCATACACGCCAAAAGACTCATACATACAGATGCTTCAGAGATCTCTAAAGTCATCAAAGCTTGTCCACTGCCATAAATTTCCACTTTGATCTCGTCTTTATTTTCATAGATAAAGCCCATATCTGCATATTTGAATGTAGGGGTTTTAAACATGATAAATGCTGAGTTTTGTTTGACATATTCTTTTGGAGCACAAGCATTAAAGAGAAAACTAAGTATCAAAAATAAAATGATCCGACTAAAATTCATCTGTTTTTCCTTATTTTTAGACAAATTATACACTATTTAAGAGATTTTTAAGCACCCTGTTTATATAATGCCGTCCACAAGTTATATATGGCCCCATCGTCTAGCGGTTAGGATCCATGGTTTTCATCCATGTTACAGGAGTTCAAGTCTCCTTGGGGTCACCATTTTATAACTTGTAAACTTTTCAATATTTGTGGCCCCATCGTCTAGCGGTTAGGATCCATGGTTTTCATCCATGTTACAGGAGTTCAAGTCTCCTTGGGGTCACCAACTTTACTCTAAATAAATTTATCAATTTTTGCTATCATATCCTTATACATTTCAGTACATCTCCTATTTTTGTATCTGCAATTATCACATTAGGAAAAGGCAATATTTATGAATAAACCATTTATAGAACTTCCCAAGCTTACACTCAAAGCACTGCTTGACTACAGTACCAAAACCTATGCAGATCGTCCTGCTGTCCAATTTGTAGATGCTGAGCCCATCACTTATGCACAGCTTGCACAAAATGTCGAAATCCTCCAGGAAATGTTACGTACATACGGGATAAAACCCGGTGACAGAGTTGCACTCTATAGTGAAAATATGCCCAATTGGAGTGCAATCTATTTTGCAGTAACCACAATGGGGGCAGTTATTGTACCCATTTTACCGGATTTTCATACCTCAGAAGCAATGCATATTGCTATCCATGCAGAGTGTAAAGCTGCCTTTGTCTCACAAAAACTCTTTGAAGTGATGTTGGATGAGACACAACCCCCTGAAATGAACCTGCTTGTGATCACTGATAATCTTAATATCCTCAAAAAATTGTCAACACCTTCCACTGTGGATAAAGTATTAAAAAAGAGTGGGGAACAGCTCTCAAAAGCGATGGAAAAACTTGGCAAAGAGAACAAAGAAGATGAGGAAATTATCATTAAGGAAGAAGATCTTGCAGCCATCATCTACACCTCTGGCACCACAGGAAATTCAAAAGGAGTGATGCTCAGCCATAAAAATCTGGTATTTGATGCAACAGCTTCACAAAAGATCGTCGATATCTTTTCAACAGACCGCTTTCTCTCCATTTTGCCACTCGCACATACCTATGAATGTACTATAGGGATGATTGTTCCGATCCTGAATGGTGCTTCCATTCACTACATCCAAAAGCCACCAACCCCAACCATACTGATCAAGGCAATGTCAACAGTGAAACCTGACTTTATACTCACCGTACCTCTGGTTATAGAGAAGATCTATAAAAATAAAATTCTACCTAACTTTCAAAAAAACCTACTGATCAAAATGCTTTATGCTATACCCTTTGTACGTAAAAAACTCAATAAAATTGCAGGCAAGAAGCTCATAGAGACTTTTGGAGGAAAGATCCGTTTCTTTGGTGTAGGAGGAGCATCTCTCTCTCCTGCTGTTGAGAAGTTTTTACGTGAAGCCCAATTCCCTTATTGTATCGGCTATGGACTGACAGAGACAGCTCCATTACTTGCTGGCACCAATCCAAGTAAGACAAAATATAAAGCTATCGGTCCGGTGATCCCAGGTACAGAACTTGAACTTCGTGATCAAAATAAAGAGGGTATCGGTACGCTTTGGGCACGTGGTCCCAATGTCATGATAGGGTATTATAAAGACCCTGAAAAGACAGCTGAAGTGATAGATGATGAGGGGTGGTTCAACACGGAAGATATCGGTTATCTTGATGAAGATGGATACTTTTTCATGAGTGGGCGTGCCAAAAACATCATCGTAGGATCTTCCGGTGAAAATATTTATCCTGAACAGATCGAAGCAGCTATCAATGCCCAAACATTGGTTGCAGATTCACTTGTCTATGACGACAAAGGAATTCTGACTGCACGTATTCATCTTGATTATGACAAACTTGATGAAATACTTGGGGTAAGTAAAAAATCTGAAACAAAGATGCATGCAAAAGTGGATGATCTGCTTGAAAATATCCGTCTGGAAATCAATGAAAATATTTCTGCGTTTTCACGTATCCGAAAAGTTATTGAACAACGTGAAGAATTTATCAAGACACCGACCAAAAAGATTAAACGCTATCTCTATACTGAATCATAAAAGGTATATATTTTGGTGGAGCATAACGGGATCGAACCGATGACCTCTTCGCTGCCAGCGAAGCGCTCTCCCAGCTGAGCTAATGCCCCACAAGTTGGAAGAAGTGGATTTTATCATAAGATGGATAAAATATACCCATCTTATTCATTTTTATGAACGTTCTGTTACCTCAAGAAGGTGGTAGCCAAACTGTGTTTGTACCGGGCCGTGAACCACACCTACCTCATCATTGAAAACTACTTTGTCAAACTCCGGTACCATTTGACCTTGACTAAATGTTCCCAGGTCTCCACCTTGTGCACCTGACGGGCATGTTGAGTTATCTTTTGCTGCTTGCTCAAAAGTGATTTCACCTGAATTTATCTTCTCTTTGAGTTCATTACAGAATGCTTCATCACTTACCAATATATGTCTTGCTGATGCTGTCATTTTTATTCCTTTGATTATTTTCTATTTATTTAGCATTGAAAAAATACTGTTGTGCTTCTTTTTTCTCTGCAAAGGGAGAGACAGTTATCGTCTCATCTCCAACTTCGACATCATAGCTCTCTTCTGCTGAACTTCTTGCATAGGTCATGGCTAATTTTGCGGCCAAAGCTCTGTCTGCACTGCTTGCATCTGAACTTAAAAGAGAAAAAGGGCCACCTATAGGTAATCTAATGGTGACATATTTATCGCTCTGGATAGCTTGCAAACCTTCATTGTCTTCTTTGTCACGTCCTACTGCAAGTTTTGCACCATCAGGAAGCCTGAAATGCCGACCGAATTTAAGCAACTCTATATCTTCTACCTCAAAGGTATCAAAAGAGATGAACTCTTTGATACGATCAGAATAGTGAGATTCTGTCAACAGGCAACCACCAC
This sequence comes from Epsilonproteobacteria bacterium 4484_65, assembly GCA_002085305.1. GTDB lineage: Bacteria > Campylobacterota > Campylobacteria > Campylobacterales > Sulfurovaceae > Sulfurovum. The sequence goes on from NATJ01000070.1 coordinate 3,567, forward strand.
CCGGAGACTCATAGTCTTCCCAGCCATATGCTTCTGCCATTGCCAACTGTCGTTCACGGCTACGACCGGAAATGTCAAGCAGTTTTTCTCTATCTATCCACCCTTCCAGTTCTGGGGTCGTCTCTTCCATCAGCTTTGCAGACATTGGACGGACTATCAGTTTTTCCTCTTTATCATCCGCCAGTTTAGCAACCTGCTTCATGGCATCATGGCGCTGGCTCATAGGACGCTGCCCTATCACTTCACCTGTAAAGATAAATGAAGCCCCTAACTCCGGCATCATCACTTTGGCTATCTTGAACATATACCCGTGACAGTCGATGCAGGGATTAAAGTTTTTTCCATAGCCGTGTACCGGGTCAAAGAGAATATTTTGAATATACTCTTCACGTACATCCACCATCTTAAACTCTGCACCTGCCATCTCGGCACGCTGTTTCATAACTTCAGAGACATCTTTTGTGCCGCCAAACCCTATCTTGATATGCAGGGCAATGACATCTATGCCCTGGTCAACCATAAGCTTGATAGCGATCATGCTGTCAAGCCCTCCACTGAACATTGCTAAAGCGCGTCTTTTACCAGTTTGTGTCATAGCTTATAAGCTCTCCTTTTTCTAATCTCGGAATTATATCTGTTCTTAACTTTCGTATGAGAAACATCTTTTTATCTGAGGATAGTGACGTATCTCTTGGCAACATTTTTAATTTTTTCTTATAATATCTAATGAGAAAATTACGAAGGTCTATGAATAAACCTTCCTCACTCATTACCTGCGCATCTTCACTAATCGAAAGTCCAACAAGAGAAGGATTTTCATACTCCCCATTAAGTAACGCAGTAAAAAGTGTACTGTAGTCTCCAAACATATCAACATCTACAACATCAAGCACACCATCTATAAGCTCAGGCTTCTCAAGTAATGTTTTTAGAATACTAAGCTGTATCGATGTATCATCTCTTTGTTGTGAAAAACTATCTTTTACTTTTGCGACATTGGTTTGCTTCCCAAAATATGCAGGTGATACCCCTAAAAGTGTAGCAGCCATAGGGATATACGAATCTTTGATGATCTGGCTTAAACTCTCCAAGAACTGCTTAGCTGTACCAAACGCTGCTTCTTTGGCACGCGGGTCATTCAGATCATACGCATAAATGATCTTCTCTAACACGAAAGGGATGAGTGGTTTGGCTTCACGAAGCAATTTTGCTACCTCTTCACTCTGCCCTTTAGCTATAAGGTCTGCAGGATCCTGCCCATCAGGGAATAATACTACACCTCCATCAAAGTTTGCGACACTCAACATCTGTGCAGCTTTCAGTGCAGCAGCCACCCCCGCTTTATCACCATCATACGCCAAGATGATCTTAGGGTCACCCTTTCGAAGCAGTGGCAGATGTTCCGGAGTAAGTGCTGTACCCATACTTGCCACAGCTTCTGTAAAGCCTGCTTGATGGAACATCACCACATCAAGATACCCCTCACACACAATGAGTTTTTTATTTTTATAAATACTCTCTTTTGCCAAGTCATAACCATAAAGCAGACGTGATTTATTGAAGAGTTTTGTTTGAGGTGAGTTAATGTACTTGGCAGGATGATTGGTAATGGTACGTCCACCAAAACCTACCGCAGCACCACTTGTAGAGAAAATAGGAAAAGTAATACGCTCTACCAAACGGGCATAATACCCACCACCCTCACCTTGTGCTATGATCCCTGCCTCCAATGCTTTAGGCAGAGGTAAAAGTGCAGAATTTAAAAAATGCATGACAGAAGCACCATCGGGTACATATCCTATGCCAAATCGCTGAATGGAACTTTGGGCGATACCCCTGTCTAAAAGATACTGTTTTGCAGTGGGGTTGTTTTCCAGGTTTTTTACATACCAGGTCTGTATGGATTCAAGTACACGTTTGGCATCGGAGTAATCAGAGCTTTTTTATCAATATGTGCTTGATCTATATACAATGAAGGTATCTGTTCTAAGGAAATAGCCAAATCAAGTAAAAGGTGAGATAAGTTTTTACTGATCGTTTTATATGTACGACGGCTATGACAACCATCCCCATCCATCAGTCCTTGGAATAATCCTTCTCTTCGTTCAATACATAAATAATTAAAGAAGTATGGATAAGATTTTCTACTAGCTCCCTTGGAGAATAATTTCTGAAATATATGTTCTAAATTTGTACTTGAACAAGTGACTTCAAGAGAGTTTTTTCTTTCTTTTGGTAAAAATATTGATGCTTCTTTGGAAAATGTATTTTTTAGTATTTTAATTATTTTTTCTGCATACTTATTTTCTTTTCTGTTTAATGAAAACTTTATACCACCTCTATATGTACTACCTTCTGATATATACATACCAAAAAGCCACATTAATTCTTGAGAAAGTGTTATAGTGTCTATCTTGGACACATTGGGACCAAAATTGTTTTTTTCCCAATAAGAAGAGACATCCAAGCTATCGCTCTGTATAATATCCCTATCTATAGGGTAAAGGAAATAGTCTCCTTTTTTAATGTCTCTCGCAAATACTACTTTACTTATAAGTGCATCTGTCTGATAAGATTGATTTTTTTTGATACGTCCATAAAACTTTAAAGGTCTGGATTTCTCAACTCTTATATAAGGTAAGTTACTTAAAATATCCTCTTTTTTTACTACTACCATATCATGATTTTGTGTAAAATATGACCAGTCATTTATAAGATCCGTTTTAAATTTTAGCATCCCATATTGTGGTTTATGGTTCAATGTTTTAACAACTTTTGTTGCTTTACCGTTCGAAGCAAAGACAAAATCACCCACCTCTATATTTTCAATAGCTTTCAGACCTTCGGTTGTTCGTATCATTTCATGGGGTGCAAGACAGCCAAAACAGTGGTATATCTGCTTGCTTGGACTTACTACAAAGCTAGGGGATTTTTCTCCATGAAACGGACACTTGCTGATTATCATTATTAGCCTCATTATTGCACTCGCTACTTATGGTTGGGGACTTTATAGACAACAAAAGGAGCAAGGGAATCTGCTCAAATTTTTAGATAAATTTGACAGTACCGAGTGTGCTCTTGATACCACTGATATGCCTTTTGAACCTCATATGCTTAAGCCACTTACTTTACTTGCTAAAGCTTTTGAAAACTCAGGGGAATACCATAAATCTATCAATATTTATCTCTATTTGATCAAAAATATCTCCGATGACCTAGGAAAACTTGAACTCATGGAAAGACTGGGGAATACTTATCTTCATGCAGGATTTTTGGAACGTGCCAGATCTATCTATGCAGAGATCTTACGCAAAAAACCCCGTAATATCAAAGTACTTTATGAATTGGGTGTCGTGTATGAAATGATGCACAAATATGATAAAGCAAAAGAAGTGATAGAACCATTAGAGATGCTTGGAGAGGAGACGCATGCCCTGACAAAATTTCTTGAACTCTCTGAAATAAAATCCAGTAAAACGATCTCTATAGAGGAAAAGGTAGAAAAACTCCATAAAATTCTAGAAGCGGAACCTACACTTTATAGAGAAATAGTAAATACTATGCTGCAACTGGATACAAGAGTAGCATGGGAGATCATCGATCCTGAACGCCTGAAAGAGGTAATAGATATCCTCTGGTTCTTACCAAATTCACAACTCGATTTAGATACAATTACATCCAATACACAGCTAAATACACTCTACTATGCCAAAGGATATTTACAAAAACCAATTGTCCAAAGTGGTATCTTTAGTCTTGACATGTTAGCCACCGCAAGAGAGAGTGGATTTGAGCAGGGAGATCTGCTTTTTTCATACCTGTGTAAAAAATGTAAACAGAGTTTTCCTGTCTCCTTTAGACGATGTCCAAATTGTATGGCAATAAACTCTGTAGAAGTTGAGGAAAAAATTGCAAAATCAAGCCCGAAAACAGATTACTCTCTACTCTGACGGCTCTAGCCTCGGTAACCCAGGGCCAGGCGGTTATGGGGGTATACTGGAGTTTAAAGGAAAGTGCAAAGAGTACTTTGGTGGTGATCTCCATACCACAAACAACCGTATGGAACTTCAAGGTGTCATCGAGGGGCTCAAGCTTCTCAAAGAACCTTGTGACGTAGAGGTAATATCTGACAGTTCTTACGTGGTCAAAGCGATCAATGAATGGTTAGCCGGATGGGTACGTAAAAACTTTGCCAAAGTAAAAAATGTAGACTTATGGGAAGCCTATCTTGATGCTGCAAAGCCACACAATGTTCACGGGACATGGGTCAGGGGTCACAACGGACATCCGGAAAATGAACGCTGTGATGAACTGGCTCGAAATGAAGCGGAGAGAATAAAGGCTACGTTATAGCTGTAGCGTGGGCATTCCTGCCCACGACCTGAACATATCAATTGCAAGCAATTGTTCGTGGGCAGGAATGCCCACGCTACAAAACCAAAATAAAAGGAACAAAACAATGAACAACTACAGTCAACTCGAAAAGCGACTGAACTATACATTTAAGAACAAGCAATTGATTATTGAGGCTTTGACACACAAAAGTGACAAAAAGCCTTACAATAATGAGCGGCTTGAGTTTTTAGGAGATGCCGTACTTGACCTTATCGTAGGTGAGTATCTTTTTTCTAAATTCCCCAACTCGGATGAGGGTATACTTTCAAAAATACGTGCTTCACTTGTCAATGAAAGTGGGTTTACACTTTTGGCACGAAAGATCAACCTGGGAGAATATATTTTTCTCTCCATGGCAGAAGAGAATAACAACGGGAGAAACAAACCTTCACTGCTCTCTAACGCTTTTGAGGCTGTGATAGGTGCCATTTACCTTGAAGCCGGATTGGCTGCTGCAAAAGAAATTTCTGTCAAACTGCTGGAAGAGTGTCATCCTAGAATTGATCTGCAATCTTTGTCAAAAGATTACAAAACCGCCCTTCAGGAGTTGACACAGGCAACACATGGAGTCACTCCACTTTATGAGATGTTAGGTTCTTCCGGGCCCGATCATAAAAAAGAGTTTGAGATCGCTGTAATACTGGATGAAAAAACGATCGCCACGGCAAGAGGAAAAAGTAAAAAAGAAGCACAGCAAAAAGCAGCAAAAATTGCATTGGAGGCATTAAAGTTATGAATACCTTTGGGAAAAAACTGACACTGACTACATTTGGTGAATCGCATGGTAAAGCTTTAGGGTGTATCCTTGATGGTGTACCTGCAGGACTTCATATAGATGAGGAGTTCATTCAGTCTGAACTAGACCGTAGAAAACCAGGGAAGAGCAAACTTGAAACCGGACGCAAGGAAGATGACAAATTTGAAATACTCTCTGGTACTTTTGAAGGGCTAAGTACCGGTACACCTATTGCAATGGTGATCTTCAATACGAATCAAAAATCTAAAGACTATGACAATGTCAAAGACCTCTTTCGTCCGGGACATGCTGACTTTACCTACTTCCACAAGTATGGACTCAGAGACTACCGTGGAGGCGGACGAAGTTCTGCCAGAGAAACGGCTGCAAGAGTGGCAGGTGGGGCCATAGCCAAACTGATGTTAAAAGAGTTAGGTGTTTCTATACAAAGTGGGCTTTGTGAAGTAGATGGGATCAAAGGTGAAGTACAAGATTTTGAACATGCAAAAAGTTCTAAAATGTATGCCCTGGATCCTGCTATGGAAGCAGCACAGGAAGACGCTATCTTAACAGCAAAAGAGAATCATGATTCCGTTGGTGGTGTAGTCTTGACCACTGCCACAGGTGTACCCATAGGTCTAGGTGAGCCCCTCTATTACAAACTTGATGCTATTTTAGCTGAAGCGATGATGGGCATAAACGCAGCCAAAGCTGTAGAGATCGGTGACGGAGTAGCAAGTACACACCTCAAGGGAAGTGAAAATAATGATGAGATCACCTTAAACGGTTTCAAAAGTAATCACTCGGGTGGAATGTTAGGTGGTATCTCCAATGGGGACACTATCATCGTGAAAACACACTTTAAACCAACCCCTTCCATCTTTCAAGAACAAGATACTATTACCACACATGATGAAGAGGTAAAATGCAACTTAAAAGGACGGCATGATCCTTGTGTAGCCATTAGAGGTTCCGTCGTATGTGAAGCGATGATGGCACTGACACTTGCCGATATGACACTACTCAATATGGGTAAAAAGATGGCGCACCTCAAAGCACTTTATCCCCAATCAAACTAAAGGAACAACTGTGAAGAAACCAGGATTTGGTATTATTGGACTTATACTCGTTGCAGCACTCTATTATTTTACAGCAGGTTCTGCTCAAATTACAGAAGAGATGAAAAAGCAAGTTAATGACGAGTTGACAACGTTACAACAAAATGGTTTTGGGATAAATGGTAGAGAGATCAATGAGACAGAAGAACATTTTGTACTTAGTTTTGATGAACCTGCTAAGATCACACACTACTTAAGTTCTCAAGGTGCACAGGTAGAGCAAGAAGATATTCTTGCACTTAAAGGCTTGAAAATAGGAGTAGATGCAAAATATCTTAATGACAGCTATAGTGCACTTTCTTTAGATATCTATCCTGTAGGGCTTCCCGAAAGCATGCTGCAAGAGATAGAAGAAGAGGATAAAGCAGCACTTGAACGTATTAAAAAGATGATGTCAGACAAAACACTGCTTGTACATCTTGACTTTAACAAACTGCTTTCAGGTTTCAAAGGACAATTAAAAGATATCAATGAAACATTTGAAGAGGAAGGAAAAGTAACATTTGTAAGTAAAGGTTTCAAGTTTGAAGGAGATATAGAAAATGAAAAAGTAAAGACTGTTAGACAAACACTTGAACTTTTCTCTGTAGAAGCAGATAAAGAGCTTACGATGAAACTTTCAAACTTTACATCCAACTATACACTCTCCGGTCCATCTCCTTATGACTCTAAGTCTGGCTACACTGTTGAGGAGATCAAGATCCAGGGAGAACCAGAATTTTCTATGCTTATGAAAAACCTGAATGTCAATGCTGTAAGCAGTATAAAGAATGATCTTCTCAGCAGTTCTATCATTTCAAAAGTGGATGAGCTCAAAATTACAGAAGAGCAAAAAAAATACAGAATGGATGATATCCTTTTTGATTTTAAGATAGAGAACCTTGATATAGCTTCATTTGAAGCACTTCAAGGTATAGATACTGAAGATGAAAAAGCTATTAATGCCCTCAGTCAGAAGATACTCTCTAAAGGTATCATACTGAATATCCCAAGTTTTTCTGTTAAAAAGATATCAGAGAATGGGAAAACCATGGATGGGTTCATGCTCAGCTCTTCTTTGGCTATAGATAAAGCATTTGATATCAATGCTACCTCACAAAATCCACTGGCAATACTGAATGCCCTCAGTACCAAAACAAAACTCTCTGTCTCTACAGAACTCTTTGCTCGCATTGCACAAGAGCCAAGAGCTATGATGCTATTGATGCTCTTGCCGCCTGTTGAAAAAGAGGGTAAAAAGATATATGAGATTGAATTTATCAAAGGAAAGATAACAGTCAATGGGGCTTCGTTCTAATTTCTTTTAAAAAAGCGTTGGCTCATCAACGCCTTTTACTCTAAACGTTTTTCGATGTACCTTACATCTATCATACTTTACTATCGCTTCTATATGGGCTTTAGTGCCATACCCTTTATGTTTTTCAAATCCATACTTGGGGTATTTTTTAGCCATCTCGATCATCTCTCTGTCACGTGTCACTTTAGCCAAGATACTCGCGGCACTCACTTGGGCTATTTTATCATCTGCTTTAACCATCGTTGTAATATTGTCAACACCAAAAGTACTGTTCCCATCAAAAAGATAGTCAACATCAGGTAAATGCTTCTGTATGATTTGCAAACCTTTTTGTAAACACTTGGAGATTCCCAGTTCATCTACCTCTTGTGCAGAAAAAGAGACAATGTGATAATCAGAGTTTTCGATCACAAGCGGGTAAAGTGCTTCACGCTTCTTCTCAGTCAACTTTTTAGAATCCATTAGCCCCTTAATAGGATTTTTCAACACCACCCCAGCCATCACAAGAGAACCCGCCAAGGGACCTCGTCCTGCTTCGTCTATGCCGCATAGGGGTTTTTGTTCATTTTTCATTTTATCTCCAAATTGTATTTATCTGTTATGCATATTTTTGGTGTTGTAAGGGTACAACACCCTACAGTATTTTCGCCATATTAAATTTAATTTACATTCCAACCGTAGGGTGTTGTCCCACGACAACACCAATTATCCAAACATTTAAAAGCATTTCATATTTTGTGACAATCCAAGGTTTTTGGTGTTGTGAGGGCACAACACCCTACGAATCCATTTACAAAATCAACCTTTTATTTCACGTCCAACCGTAGGGTGTTGTCTCCCGACAACACCAAAAGCACAAACGTTTACGAAATTATAAATCTATCATTGTAATCCTAATTCTTCAAATATGTCATAAGTCACTTTAGAAAAAGCTCGTTTGTGAAATTCTTTATCATCTAAATATCCACAAGTTAAGTATCTATAAATATCTTTGTCACTAAAGCCTAAAGATTTAAATTCTTTTTTTAGTGTCTCAAAGTGCTCTTTTGTATCTTGTTGAAAAAATTTAATATATAAGTCTTCTAAAAAGTCTCCTGACA
>NATJ01000071.1 GCA_002085305.1 Epsilonproteobacteria bacterium 4484_65
ATCGATAACAGCAACGGTTTTTACACCGGACATGCACAAAAAGATTCACGCTCACTGATGAATGTCTCTTTCAATATTAAAGATAAAAATGCAGAGCTTGAAGCAGAGCTCATTAAGCGTACGGAAGAAAGTGGAATGATCGGACTGAAAGGACATCGTTCTATCGGTGGACTTCGTGCTTCAATCTATAATGCTATGAGTATAGATGGTGTTAAAGCACTCGTTGAGCTTATGGAAAAGTTCGCAGCAGAAAAACAATAAGAGAGGGATAGCATGTTCAAAATTCAAACATTAAACAAGATCGCTCCAAAAGGTTTAGACCTCTTTTCTCATGATAAGTATGAAGTTGCCAGTGAAATAGGAAGTGCTGATGCTATTGTTCTACGTAGTTTCAAGATGCACGATATGGAACTGCCAGAAACGTTATCTGCCATTGCCAGAGCAGGAGCGGGAACGAACAATATTCCTATAGAGAGTTGTTCCGAAAAAGGTATCGTTGTATTCAATACACCGGGTGCCAATGCAAACGCAGTTAAAGAAGCTGTACTTACCAGTCTTTTACTTGCTTCACGTGATATTGTGGAAGGTATTAACTGGGTACAGAGTATCAAGGATGAAGGTAAGAATGTACCTGCCCTGGTTGAAAAAGGAAAGTCACAGTTTGGAGGGCAGGAGATCAAAGGCAAAAAGCTTGGTATTGTCGGACTGGGAGCTATCGGAGCAATGGTAGCCAATGATGCGCTTGCTCTAGGTATGGAAGTGGTCGGATACGACCCTTACCTCTCAGTAGATGCAGCATGGGAACTTTCAAGCGATATCAAAAAAGCAACAGGACTTGAAACACTACTGTCAGATGTTGATTATCTCAGTATCCATGTTCCTCTTCTTGAGAGCACAAAAGAGATGTTCAACAGTGAAAAATTTGCTATGATGAAAGACGGTATCAGTATCTTGAATTTTGCAAGAGGCGGTCTGGTTAACAATGATGATATCAAAGCAGCATTGGCATCGGGTAAAGTAGCAACTTATGTGACAGACTTTCCAAGTGCTGATCTTCTTGGAGTCAAAGGGGTGATCCCTATTCCTCACCTGGGGGCATCAACTGAGGAGTCTGAAGAGAACTGTGCTACGATGGCCTGTCAGCAAGTGAAAAATTTTCTTGAAACAGGTAATATCAGAAACTCTGTTAATTTCCCGACATGCGAAATGCCGGTAAAAGCAGGTCATAAAAGAATTATTATAGCAAACAAGAATGTGCCTCAGATGATCAGTGAGATTACTTCTGTACTGGCAGACAGCAGCGTCAATATTGGCGACATGCTGAATAAAAGCAAAGGCGACCTTGCCTATAATATCATTGACGTAGATGGAGAGGTGAATGAAGATGTGCTTGACAAGCTTCATGAAGTTGATGGTATTATTATGGTAAAAATAATAATCTGATCAACTAACTCAAATCTAAAGGTTCGGGGAAATATCCCCTCCTTGGATTAACGCAAAAACTCTCTTCTAAGTACCTCTTTATCGATCTGCTTTTCATGTAGTGATTTAAGCGGCATACTCTTTTTGTAAACAATATCTCCAGGGAGCATATAGTTAGGCAAATGTTTTTTCAGTTCAAAAAGTATCTCATTACGTGCTAGTTCACTTTTGGCACCATAGACCATGATGATCTCCTCTTCTATCTCTGCATTAGGTACAGAGAATACTGCACACTCAGTGATCTCCGGGATATTGTCATAAACTACAGACTCTATCTCATGAGGACTCACACGGTAACCTTGTGTTTTGATCATATCATCTTTACGTGATACGAAGTAAATATACCCCTCTTCATCCGCATAAACATAATCACCACTGGCGATGACAATCTCATCGGTCAACTGACCTTCGGGTTCTATCACTTTATCTAAGATAGCAATGCTTTTAAAACGCTGTGCTGTCTCTTCAGGTGCATTCCAATACCCTTTGTAGATACATGCCCCACGATGGATAAGTTCACCGATCTCTCGAGGTTTACACGCTTCTCCCTCTTCATTAATGATATAAAGCTCTACATCCGGGATCGCTTTACCTATGGAGTTGGGACGGATATGGATCTGACTTGGGTCAAGGAAAGCGGAACGAAATGCTTCTATGAGTCCATGCATAGAGTAGAACTTGGCATCAGGAAAATGCGTAGTGATATTCTTTACCATTAATGGTGTGATATTACCACCAGAAGAGGTAATTGTTCTCAGGTTTTTAAAGTGTTCAGGCTGAGGGATACGATGCGGATCTTCATCAAACATTTGTGTAATATGTATGGGCATTAGAGGCAGTACTGTGATCTTCTCGTTGATAAGATGAGAAAAAAAGTCTGAAGGAAGCACAAATTTATGGATAGCAAGTGTTGCTCTTTTATAGAGTGTTACAAAGATCTGATTGAGTCCATAGTCCAGGTTAAATGACAAAATACCTGAAATAATATCATCCTTACAGATATCAAGATATTTGGAAACGATTCGTGCCCCATCTATAAATGCACGATGATCGATCACAATCCCTTTAGGATTTCCCGATGAGCCAAAACTGTAAGTGATCGCCGCATTGTCATTGCCCTTGATCTCACACTTGACATCAGCAGTGTAGCATTTGTAGATCTCTTCAAACGATACATCACTCTCATCACTCGCCTCATAAGAGATGATCTTGCCTTTAAAATCGATGGCTTTAATATTTTCGATCTTAATCTTATCTGTAATCAGACAGCTTATACCGCTATCATCAATAATATGTTTGACCTGTTCAGGTTTAAGCAGACGGGTAATAGGTACAAAGACATACTCTGTCGAGAGCACTGCCAAAATAGCGATCACCTGTTCACATCTTTTGTTGGAGTAGATACCTATCCTACTCCCTTTTTTCAGTCCAATCGTTGTAAGATAATGTGCAATTTGATCCACTTTTGTAATAAGTTCAGCATAGCTATATGCTTCGCTCCCATGCATAAGTCCGATCTTTTCAGGCTCTGTTTGTGCGGCGATTTCCAATAGATTTCGAATACTGTTAACTGACATAATTACTCCTTAATTCCGTAGGTCCAGATCTCATAATCACTATCGAGAAGGATTGTAGGTGCATGATGAAAGTGAAGGATCTTCCTATAGAAAAAGAGGATGATATCATCTACATCATCTTGGGTTAAAACTTTAGTGATACCACCGGTAAGCACAATGCTGTTGAGAATGTCAAGATTTAACTCAACATAGTCACCATGGTGCTTAGATACTTTGTAAAGCACAAGAAAGATCGCTAACTGCATCAAGACACGTGTAGCTGCTTCACTCTGTTCTTCAAGGATATTCTCCGTGACATTCAAATGCTCCAACAATTCAAAAACAAACTCATTGTTCTTTGCTGTATGTACCAGACTTTCACGTGATTTAAAAACTCCAAGCTTTTTAAAGACAAGACGGTCATAACCATTCTCTGTGAGGATATTGTCATTGACAAGGTCACGACTGTAGTGGATATCTGTGGTTGCCCCACCGATATCTACTACGATGAACGGATCAGCAACATCTAGTCTTTCATGAATCTTCGGCAATGCACGGTTGACGATGTAAGGGGTTGAGAAGATCTGATTGGATGTGATCTCATAGAGTTGCTTAATGTCCTCTTTCCCCACGATATCTGCTTGATAAAGATCTGTCAGATACTCCTTCAGTGCCTCTTCCTGTATCTTGAGTTTATTGGAAATAATATTTTCAAGCACTACTATATTTTTAAGATTCTCTTCTAAAAAAGCAGCATTCTTTGTACTTCCAACATAAACAATATTCTGATAGTTCACTTTTTCAAGATAAGTCAAAAGTTTTTCATCAAATACTTTCTTCACAGAATCAATACCACCAACAACGATAACCACATCGATTAATTCTACTGGAACAGACTCACCCTCTATTTTCGGATACAGTACGGTATCAATGATGTTGATACCGGAATTAAATGCCGTATTGATAGCATATTTAAGGCTGAAAGAGTTGGTCAATCCGATGATCAGCGTACTTAAACCACCATTGGCTGAAGAACAGATAAAGATATCTTCTTTGGCATACTGGCTGACTAGATCCGCACACTTGCTATTTAGGTCATCAAAAATATTTTTATTGAAGTCTCTAAAATACTGATCGATCTTACCGTTTTGGGCTACTTTAAAATAAGTACTACCGATATCTATAAACAATTTACTCATAGCATGATCCCTATATCCTGGATGATCTTGTCTACCACCTTTTGACCTTCAGCCAGTTTGATCTTTGATTGTTCAAAAGCAAAACTTCTATCCGAAATAGGCAAATTTCCTTTTTTCAAGATACGGATATTACTCTGAGGGTCACGTATCGTGATCACTTCATTGGCATTGATAATATGCGGTGAGAATGGGATATCTATATACCCTTTTTTGATAGAGTTAAATACCTGTCTCCAAAGCGTATCTGCACCATCGTTGAATACTGCTTCAAGGATCTCATCTACTTCATTAGTGAGGTTTTCCTCTTCCTCCTCATCACTTACCTTTGGCAAGCCTTTGAGCATACCCAGGGTGTATTTTACATTTGCAACAGCTAAAGCATTTGCCTCTTTGGTAGGTATTCCAAACGCTTCGTTACGTGTTTTAGTAATGATCTTGTCTGCACCCACCATCGCTGCTATTACTGTTGAAGTATTGATGAGTGAGTCAGAATACTCCTTGTTATAAGGGAAAGCACCCATCCACTGATGATAGACTAAATTTATAGTAGCATCATGATGACCAAATTTATCTGCATATTTACGTGAAAGTTTTTTGATGACATTAGAGGATACTATATCTTGTAACATTGAGCCTGTTTGTGAAAAACTGACAGAGAAAGACTTTACACCCTCTTCCAAAGAGAGTAACATTTCCAATAATTGGATCACTATGACGATCGCAGGTGCTTGAAGTGTAGCACTCAATGGTCCAAAAGATTCACGGTTTATCGGTTCATTTAGCTCTGAATATTTGGCACATACTCTCTCAACATATTTCCAATACAAAAATGCTTTATCCATTGGGAAGTTCTTAGAATATGGCAAAAGATAAGTGATCGGACCGCCTTCGATCTCAAAGATCCCGGAAGCCAGTGCAGTTTCAACAAGCAGACGTGCATCTGGCGTACCATGACGCAGACTTACCGGTGTATTGTAATGTGTGATCATCTTACGTGTCGTTCTATAGCCATGATTGACCAGCGGATATCCGTTGAGCATATCGACATCATTCTCTTCAGAGAGTGCCAACATCTTTTTAGCAGATGCATAGTCGTTCAGACGGGTATTGGAGTCTATCGTCAGAGGAAGAACATCCACATTTGCAGCTTTAAACTCTTCATAGAGCTGAAATACTTTATCATAAGTAGGAAACCCACCACGAGGCTGAACAAGTATTTCGTTAGAAGTTTTAAATTTATGAGAGATAAAGAGATCTTTACTCGCACCCTTGATAAAATTTTCTACTTCATCAAAATCAAATCTGTCTATATACTCATTTTTAACAATGATTTCACGTTCACGTTGCAATAAACTACTCATTAACGTGCCTCCAGAAATTCTTCGAGACGGTCAAGTCCCTCATTGAGGTCAACCTGATGAAAGACCAGGTCAAAACCATACTTCTGAAACTTTGGCACCAGTAATTCAGGATTCATTTCACCTACTCCAAGGTTGCCGCCTATCATAAAAGTCACGTCTTTAAAATCGTACTGACTTTTAAGTATCTGAAGATCACGACACCAGCCTTCTGCTTCACCATTGAGTGATGAGATCAATAACACATCCGCATCTGTCTCTATCACTGCATCCATGAACTCCTCAAGATAGGTATTGACCCCGAGATTAAAAACTTCAAAACCACGCTCCTCGAGCGAAATATCTATCAGTCTGTTAGCTACAACATGAATATCATTACCCACTACACCTGTTACTACTTTCATCTATCTGCTTTATATTTGTTTTTATAATTCTATCTAATTATAGATTTTTTTTAGTATAATCTTAAAGACTAGAAGGACTAAAAATGGGTTTTTTTACCGCTGATATCTCAGATGAGCATCATGAAAGAGTGCAAGTACTCTCACCAGAATATAGATCTTATGGAGGTCTTGAAAAGTGCCGTGGAACCATTGCTACCATAAAACTCTATGATGAAAATTCTGATCTCATTACTATGCTCAAAGAGCCTGGTGAAGGACGCATCGCTGTTGTAGATGTAAATCGTGCACACTATGCAGTCGTAGGAGAGAACCTTATGAAGTTTGCACATAAAAACAACTGGGCAGGTATCCTCATTAACGGTTATGTGCGAGATACCCACATTACAAAAACAATACCTGTTGGACTCTGGGCATTAGGTACCTGTCCACGTAAAAGCCATGAAAAACAGGCAGGTGAACGTGATGTTGAATTTACATTTGGTGGTGTGTTCTTTAAAAATGGAGAGCATCTTTTAGCAGATCATGATGGTATTATCGTGATCGATGAAGAGATACTAGAGAGTTAGTGAAAAGGGGAGTATGAGATCAACTACTCATACTCCATTGAAGTTTATTTCTTGGATTTCTTTTTTGACTTTTTCTTTGCAACTTTTTTCTTAGTTACTTTTTTCTTTGCAACTTTCTTTTTCTTGTTCTTTTTGGAAACAGGCTTTTTTGCTTTAACTTTTTTCTTTGCAGCTTTTTTCTTCGCCTTTTTCTTTTCCACTTTCAATAAAGCTTTTTTAGCTTTTTTCTTTTCATCTTTCTTTTTTGTATCTTTAGCCATTACGACTCCTTTTAATTTTGATATACTTCTATTATAAAACTATAATCATATAAAGTCAAGTTTAATTACTACGAAAACTAAATACCTAAAACTTATATGATATAATCATTCACAATGAAACATATTATCTCAGCTAAATACAAATGTTTTGTATTCTTTATTGAAATCTTCATGGTTATTTTGCTGCTTCCAGTCTTTTATAATTATATCTCTATAGATAAAAATACTCCCACTACTTTTTATATACCCTCTTCCAATCTTGATGATATTGTCCATACATTAGAGAAAAATGGCTATACCGTAACACTAATAGATAAGTTAATGTTAACTTTCATAGAGAGCCCTCAAAAAGGCTGGTATCATGTAGACCATGAGGAATATGGCCGTTTACGTTTTTTTGCAACGTTACATAACAAGAAGACTGAGACTATGGACATTGTCATCTATGCCGGAGAAACTGCTGAAGAGCTTATCACACGTTTATCAAAAGATATGAAACTGGATAAAGTGATATTACAAGAAAAATATAAAATGCTGACACGATTTCAAGAAGCAGATATCTTTGCCAAACGTTATTCTATTGCAAGAAAAGCAAATGAGGAGGTCACCATTCAGTACCTTTTTGATCTATCCAATGCCCAATTATCAAAATTTGAAAAAGACAACTTCACTCAAAAACCAGATACTTTAACGTTAAAAGTTTTACTGACTATTGCCTCTATCATCCAAAAAGAGAGTAATTCAGTTAAAGAGATGCCTCTTATCTCCTCTGTCATAC
>NATJ01000072.1 GCA_002085305.1 Epsilonproteobacteria bacterium 4484_65
GATCGCCACCAATGCACCGAAGGCCACCAGGTCGCTGGCGACGAAGACGGCAGTTGGGGTCCGGGGCAGGTCGAGCAATCCCTCCATCGCTATGAGTATAAACATCCATTTGTCACCCATATCTCCGGCGAAGAATTCCATCGCCATATCTCCACCACCCAATTCATTAAAGACTAGTGAGAATGCAGTGGCTCCGATGAGTATCATAAAGATCATTGCGGTGAGCTTGACTGTTTCTATAGCTGCATAACGTAGCATCTCAAAAGAGAATGTTTTTTTACCTACAGCCAACACTACTGCACCCAACACACCAATGGCAGCGGACTCAGACGGCGATGCAATACCTGCAAAGATAGAACCAAGCACTACCCCGATGAGCAATAACGGAGGAATGATTTCTTTAACCGCCTTTTTAATCACTGCACTATAAGGTTCATCTGAGACAATGGCAGGTGCAAGATCTTTGTTGAAGTATGAAATAACCAAGATATAAATGATATACAAAACGATGAGCAAGAGTCCCGGAACCACAGCTGCACGAAACAGATCACCCACGCTCAAGTGCATTTGATCACCAAGGATGATGAGAACAATGGAAGGGGGAATAAGCTGTCCTAGCGTACCACTCGCAGCAATGGAACCGGAAGCCAATGCAGGTGAGTAGTTATGTTTAAGCATCAAAGGCAGAGCAATGAGACTCATCATTACCACCGAAGCCCCAACGATGCCTGTGCTTGCCGCGAGTATAGCACCCACAAGCACCACAGAGATAGCCAAGCCACCCCTCACCTGCCCAAAGAGTTTCCCCATAGAGATAAGCAAGCCTTCTGCCATCTTGGACTTTTCGAGTATAAGCCCCATGAAGATGAAAAGAGGAACCGCCATGAGCGTAACGTTCCCCATAATGCCGTAGGTTCTATACGGAAGCATTTCAAGTACTCCTAACCCTACTTCATCAGCTATGAGAGCAAAGAAAAGTGCCACCCCTGCAAAGACAAAGGCTACCTGAAACCCTGCCATGAGCAAAACCAAAGCCAAGACAAACATGAGAAACACAGGATCAAACCAAAACTCAAGTCTGTTATACCAAGCTACATAAACCAAAGTACCCAAAAGCAACACTATCCTAAGTATACGCCATAAGACTATCTTATTCTCTATACGATGATACGCCTTCAATATCTCACTTAAAGCTTGGAGTATAAGTAGCACAAAAGAAAGTACTAACATAGCCTTGATAAGCCAACGATGTGTAAGCCCTCCCGGGTCAGAAGAAACTTCATTTTGTAGATAACTCTGCATAGTCATATCAAAAGCATCATTTAAAAAGAGTAGTGAAAAAGGAAGCACAAGTAACAACATAGAGAGTATCTGAACTATCATTCGTGTCTGTTGGCTATAGCGCTCAAAAAAGATGTCTACTCTTACATGTTTGTCATGTTTAAGTGCATAGGTGAGTCCAAGCAAAAAAATCACATCAAAAAGATGCCATTCAATCTCTTGCAAAGCAATAGAACCTGCTGAAAAGAGGTAACGCATCCCTGCATCATAGGCTACCAGGAGTGAGAGGGCCACTACTAAAATAGCAGCAAATAGTCCTGCGTATTTAGAAATTCTATCTAAATAATACGAAAATTGTAATTGTTGCATATTTGATTATTTCCAATACGTAGTAAGTCGGACATTCCATCCCTTACGCCATCTTTCTTCCCCTCTGGCAGGAGGAGAGTTCTTAATACGTTTTGACAACATGGCTTTAGCTGAGATAGCAAAGGCTTTAAGCTTGTTTGGCTCTTTTGGGTTCATGTGTTCCAGTACTTGGAGGAGTCCCCACCCCTGCCCTTTGTAACGTTCACTTTTGAGTGTACCTTCACCTTTGAAGTTGGTATAGTCAAGCAGGACATAAAGACCTCTTTCGTTTACTGAACCATCTTTGTTATGCATCACTTCTGAAAAGCGTTTTTTGATAAGTGCTTGTTTTTTAGGGTCATTTATGGTTTCCAACATTTGAGGGAGTGCCTGACTAAGACGTTGTGCCATGAACTCTGCCTGGTATGGCATAGTAGACTTTAAAAATTTAAAGAGTTCTGTATGCTTTTTACTATTTGCTTTTTTAGCTGCATAGAATTCAGCTTTCGAGTTCCAAGGCAGTGGTGTTTTAGAATTAAGCCATGAAGGCATCTTTACACCCTTTTCCTCCATGAATGCCACAACCATCGGAAACACTTCACGAAATCGTTCTGTATGTCCTTTAGAGAACCAGATGAAGTGCCCTATGCCTACAGAAGCGAAATCCTCTCCATCGTTCCAGTGGACTAAGTATTTGTCAAGACCGGCCCCCTCATTTTGCCATACTTTTTTAGCGATGTAGTTAGCTTGTTTCTCGGTGAGTTTGATCTCTGAAGAAAAAAGTGTTGACAAAAACAAAATAAAAAATAAAACAGCTCTCATAAATGCTCCGTTAATCATATAAATGTATAGTTTCAATTATACTATAGAATCCTCTAAATAAAACAGGAAAAATTTAATGCTTTACAAAAAAATATCAATCTTAGGTCTACTTCTCTTTTTATCTACAAATTATCTGTCTGCAGAGACAAAAACTATAGATTTAGATGACCTCAATGGCAATTGGCATTTACGCGTAATGGATGGGATGGAAGTACGAAAAGCCAGAGCCATCTTGGACTTTGACACAAAGAAGATGAAACTTAGTGGCTTTGACGGATGTAACCGTATCTCAGGGATATTGAAAAAAAACAGTAACACAAACATGAGCTCACAACTTGCCTCAACAAGAATGGCATGCAGAGGATCTATACAAAGTTATGTGAGTAAAAGGTTACATGAGACAGTAAGTGAAGGTTTTAGCATCACTGAGGCTAAAAGGTATGGCGTAAATGGTATCACTATCAAGAGCCCAAGTCATAACCTCTTTTTTAAGAGAATGGGGAAGGAGTAATGCCCTCGGAAGTGGAGACTTCAGTCCCACAGAAAGTTCAAATTATTACTAACTTATACAAAACATCCAAAAATCTATGATTGTGAGTAGGACTAAAGTCTCCACTTCCGAGATATAACGCCATGCGTTACACAAAGCTTGGGGCATCATTTGCAAATAAAATCAAATCACCTACAGCAGTCTGCTCGACAAGCATCTCTTCCATTTCAGCTTTAGAAGCAAGCTTCACTAACTTATCTGGATCTACATGTTCTTTAAAGATGGTATAGTTCAGATCACCGGTCACAACCACTACATCAAATACTTCATTAGCTTTTTTGGCTACTTGAACATTCAGTTCATCATCTACCTCAACAAGACCCGGAGTAATGACAACTTTACGCCCTTTATAGGTACTTGCCAAGTCAAATGAAGCCATCATACCATCGATATTTCCGTTAAAACTGTCATCGAGTATGACTTTCCCTCCTGCATCGATACGTTGAAGTCTATGATCGACTGCTTTGAGTGTAGAAAGTCCCTCTTGTATCTGTTCATCACTGAGTCCCAGTGTTTTAGCTACCAACACCGCTGCAGCTAAATTCATAGCATTAAACGCACCCAGTATACTCGCAGAGTATCGTACTCCATCAAGAGTGAAACTCGTTGCATCCAGTGTAGCTTCCACATCTTCTATAACATACTTTGGTGCAGGTATATTTGCTCTGATGTCCAAGTTTGCATTTTCACCAAAAGTATGGATATTTGACTCCGGTTTCACCATGGCACTCTCATGTATCCACGCCTCTTTAAGTCTGTTTGTTTGGAGTATCTCCATCTTCGTGTTACGGATGTTTTCCATCGTTTTAAAGTACTCAATGTGTGCAGGACCTATCTTTCCTACTATGACATAGTGAGGGTTTACAAATGTAGTGATCTCAGCGATATCACCCTCACCTCTTGCACCCATCTCAACAACATACACTTCTGTATCTTCAGGCAAGTCATCGTTGACATCTTTCATCACACCACCAAGTGTGTTGACAGAACGCGGCGTAGCATAGGTTTTATACTTGGCTTTAAGAAGATGCTCCACATAGTTTTTGATGCTTGTCTTACCGTAACTCGCGGTAATCCCCACTACTGTCAGGTTCTCCATAGCTTCTATCTTCTTTTCTGCTTTGACTTTAAAACCGTTAAAGAGCATCTTTTCGATAAAGAGTGAAATGAAATATGCTAAGAAAATAGGGATAATAACAGTAAAGTGATTCAATGCTACTGCAATGAAAATAGCAAAGAGAAGCATTGCAGCAAAGAAACGTTTCACTCTTCCTGTAAACACCAATGGTTTGTCAAGTCCTCTGTACCATTGGAACAGTAACGCTAAATAAGCGATGACAACAACAAAACCGTAGTCACTTGTATAACTTACAAGCATATAGAATGCAAACGGTATTAAGAAGTAAACAAAGTGCCACCATGTTTTAGTATGGTGAAAAAGTACACGATTTAACTTATAGCTGTACCATTGTAAGTTCGTAATGAAATAGTAGCCCATAGCTAAAATAAAAAGTGCATAAAAAAGTGAATTAACGAGTTGTAACATTAGTGTATATCCTTGCATTGTTCTGTAATAGTTTGGGCGATAAAATCTTTATGTGCCAAAAAGAAAAAGTGGTCTCCATCTAGTGGGTAAAACTTGGAGTTCTCTATAAGTCCAGCTATCTTCTCACCTGTATAGAGTGGTGTTGCAGTATCTTCTTTACCCCAAAAGCATAACGCTTTGCTTTTACTTTTTGCAAATGAAGCTTCAAAATCTTCATCCACTACATTTTTAAAAGTCTCATACATTTCATGGCTCATCCCTTGAGCATCCGGAGCCACAAAGAGTTCACGTATTTTTTTCATACCCAGAGGTTTTAACAGTTTAAAGGTAGCGATCTTGATCTTCACAGACCATGGCTTTACCGTAACAACACCCGCAGAAGAGAGAAGCACTAAACAAGGTGTGTCAAGCAGTGTTGACACCTTACCGCCAAAAGAGTGTCCCATAGCTATGGTTATACGCACACCAAGCTCATCTAAAAAAAGTTTTACGATGTTTGCATAGTCTTCAGTAGTGAGTATCATCTCATTGGTACTTTTACCAAAACCAGGCATATCAAGGTAGATGTGTTTGTACTCGGGCAGTGTCTTAGCAAAAGCCTGTTTCATGATCTCTTTATTGCTTCCCCATCCATGCAGTACGAGAAGTACCTGCTCTTGTGCAGGGTTCACTAACTCATAAGAGAGTTGGAAAGGTTGTTCTTTGTAGGTTATTTCTTTAGATGCCATAGTTCACCATTAAAATTTTAGAATATTTTAACATATTAATCGAGATACTTATCTTCTTTCATCGATTTCTCTTCAATATACTCTCTATAAAGCATTGCCAAACCTAAAGTGGCTATGACAATAACAGCAGCCGTAATACTCACCTTCACAAAAGTAGCCCATGAAACTACTGTCATCCATAGTTGGACCAATGCAAATATTGCATAGAGTATCAATACAATCCCTGTGATCACACTCGCCAATTTCATTGCATTCATTTTTTATCCCTTTTGAGTATTACCACATACCCTTCTCTTTTAAAAAGAAGCAGCATTCTACGAATGTCTTTCTCCATTGTAACCACTTCCCAACCATCTTGTGCATTGGCATTAAGAAATTCAGAGAAACGTACAGGATTAACCTTGGACTGACCCAAAAGAAGTGAGCCAAGCATCCCCTCTTGATAGATTACTGCTTTATATTCTGTCATATGCTATACCTTGTAAATTTATTGAACCCTATGCATAACCTAGGGTTCAAATTGAATGATTTTAACATAAAGGGACTATTTGTTGGCTTCATATATCATGCTCGATTTTTCTTATGGTATAATAAAAATAATAGTTAGAAAGGAATCAGCCATGTTGAAAGATTTAATTTATATAGGATTAGGAGGTGCTCTCCTGGCCAAAGAAAAAGTCGAAAAAGAGCTCAGTGAACTGGTTGAAAAAGGTAAGCTGAACAAAGAAGAGGCACAGAATTTCATTGACAAAGCCAAAGTCAAAGGTGAAGAAGAGGAA
>NATJ01000007.1 GCA_002085305.1 Epsilonproteobacteria bacterium 4484_65
ACCATAAGCATGGGTGAGATAGACAAAATGATAAAAGACTCTCTTCATGCTGTAGGTTTAGGCTATGACACACTCAAGATAAAGATAGGCGATGATCCACAAAAAGATGTAGAGAGAGTAAAAGCCATACATAGTGCTTTAGATAAAAATATCAAGTTAAGACTCGATGCAAACCAGGGATGGACAGCCAAAGAGTCTGTCAACCTACTTCATACCCTGGAGAAAGAAAACATCATTGCAGAGTTCATCGAACAACCTGTAAGAGCCGACGACATAGAAGGACTCCGCTACATAAAAGAGCGAGTCCAAACTCCCCTACTTGCAGATGAGTCCATCTTCAGCGTTAAAGATGCAAGAAAGCTGCTTGAAATGCAAGCCATAGACTATGTCAACATCAAACTTGCCAAAACAGCAGGCATCACACAAGCTCTTGAACTTGCTGATCTCTCCAAAGCGTTTGGCGTGAAATGTATGATAGGTTGCATGCTGGAAGGGCCCATCTCTGTAGCTGCTGGTGTACATGTGGCTTCAGCAAAGGCTGATGTAATTACGATGCTTGACTTGGATGCAGTGAGTCTCTTGGCTTCTCATCCTGTGGAGACGAGTATTATCTTTAATGAAAGTGAGATCATTTTAAGTGACAGTGTAGGATTGGGTGTTTCGCTTGATACTTCTTTCTAAGGTACAATATCTTTTGTAATTTCCCTACGCCTTCTGCATGCTATAACTCCTATTTATAGAAAAATTTATTTGCAATAAGATAATATTTCTGCTATACTCATATAATTAAAAATAAACATTATAATAAGGCAGAATTATGAAAAAACTATTTCTATCGATTTTTTTGATAGGCTCTTTAACTGTATCTCTGAGTGCTGAAAACAATGATAGCATAAAAACAAAGACAAATACTGAAAATAACGCTAGTTCAAAAACAAAAGAGAATGCTGAAAATAATGACAGTGAAAAAGCAAAAAGAGCCCAAAAGCAGATTCAAGAGCAAATGAAAAGAGAAGAAAAGTATGCTAAAGAGCAAACATTTTATCAGGGAAAAAACTTTGATCTATCGGAACATGAAGTTGATCCAAACTCCCTCGAGGCTATCCCTGAAATCGAACCAGAGTATGATTTCAATATGGATGATGTCTACGATTAACATTCACTCTCATTCACTTTCTCTCTCGTTACACCTTTTGAAGGTGTAATGCATACTTCAATTAAAAACTAAAACAGCTTGACTAACAGTGTAATATACATTATTGTATAATAAATACCTATATACCTTACGCCTCAAGAGAGACGTAAAGAGGAAAATATTATGCCGTTCAGCAAACTACAGCTCTCATCACCTATACAACGTACCCTTCAACGAAATAACTACATAAAACCAACACCTATCCAGGAAAAAGTAATCCCCTTAGTTCTAGAAAAGAATGATGTTATGGCAAAAGCTCAGACTGGATCGGGGAAGAGTGCCAGTTTTGTTTTACCTATTCTGGAGCTTTGGTCACAGAACATACCAGAGGGAAAGGCAAAGATAAAGGTTTTAGTATTGACCCCTACTCGTGAGCTTACACTGCAAGTAGCGGAGTATTTTTCTACTTTTGGAAACTCTTTAGCTCGTAAGCCAAAGGTAGTTTCTATCATTGGTGGAGAAAGCATCGGTGATCAGCTTTATGCCATACAGCAGGGGTGTGATATTGTTGTGGCTACTTCCGGTCGTCTTTTGGATGTACTTTCCAAGAAGCAGATGAATCTTTCTAAATTAGAATATTTTGTACTTGATGAAGCAGACAAGATGCTTAACCTTGGATTTGCAGAAGAACTTGACCTTATACTCGAAGAGATACCCTCTCAACGTCAAAACCTTCTCTTTTCTGCAACCTACCCTCAAAAAATGCTTGACATGGCTTCAAAGATCACACAAAATCCGGTAGAAGTGAGCTTTGAAAATGAAGCACCCGTAGTTGAAAAAATAGTCCAAAGGGTCATAGAAGTAAATCCTGAAAACAGAGGACCACTACTTAGACACTTGATGAAGAAAGAAAAGTGGAAAAGCATACTGGTATTTATGGCGAACAAAAGAGCAACAGACAACATCGCTGAGAAGTTTAGAAAACGTGGCTATTTGGCTGAGTCTTTTCATGGTGACTTGACACAAGAAGACCGTAACTATACGTTAGAACAGTTTAAAGCCAAGAAAATACAGATATTATTTGCAACAGATCTGGTGTCGCGGGGCTTGGACATAGATGATATCTCTTGTGTTATCAACTATGACCTCCCGCGTTCTCCGGCTGACTACATACACCGTATAGGACGAACAGGTAGAGCCGGCAAGTCTGGCTTGGCTGTGACATTCATAGGACATGAAGAACAAGATCATTTTAGACTTATAGAAAAGCGTAGTAACATTAAGCTTGAAAGAGAACAGGTAAAAGGATTTGAGCTTAAGGGTGATGTGCCTATAAATGAGAAAGGGAAAGCACCTGTGAAAGGTAAAAGGAAAAGTAAAAAAGATAAGTTGAGAGAACAAGCACTTAAAAAGAATAAGTAGAAATATTTTTATCTGGTGGGTCAAGACCCACCTTTGGCTTAATAGATCAGATTACTATCTATAACCACGTTCTCTGTCTTTTTTATCTTCATTCGCACCGATGGCACCACCAGCAAGGCCACCTATCGCTGCTCCAGCAAGCGTTGAACCAGTGTTACCACCAATAGCTTGACCTATTAATGCTCCTGAACCCGCACCAATTGCAGCACCGGTTTGCATTTTATTGGCACATCCTGTCATAAGAACCATACTTGCACCTGCGACTAAAGCGATCGTTAAATGTAATTTTTTCATAATGTTTACCTCCATTTATTTGAGTTTCTGTTTTATTGTAACATAAAATCAGAAGTAAGTGAAAAATATTTAGCAATTTATCAAAATAGAAGTTTAATGATAGAAGTTTGATAGATTCTTTAGGTATAATTTTACATAAATATTAGTTATACAAGGGATAGAACGATGGAAAGTGTTGAACAAAGAGAAGAGAAAGTAAAACTTGCAATAGAGATCGCCATTAAAGTAGGTCTTATTGCAATGGTGATTTATCTGTCATATTTAATTGCCAAACCTTTTATGGCAATCGTAGTTTGGGGCGTCATTATAGCAGTTGCACTCTCTCCTCTTATCGATAGTTTGGAAAAACGTTTTGGTAATCGTAAAAAGATCATAATTGCTATAACAGTGGCTGTTATTGCAGCTTTGCTGATTCCCACTTATTCACTTTCGGGAAAGATGATTGAGTCTTCACAAACAATCGTACATGCGATGAAAGATGGGAATATAACAATTCCACCACCTACGGAAGCAGTAAAAGAGTGGCCACTCATCGGTAAAAAGTCATACGCATTCTGGGATGCCGCATCAAAAAACCTAAAAGCAACTTTGGCACCGTTTAGTGATGAAATTAAAAAGATGGCTGGGTCTATTTTCTCAGCACTTGGAAGTGGACTAGGGACAATCTTTATGTTTGTGGGTTCCATGATCATTGCAGCAGTCTTTCTTATAGGGGCTGAAGGATCTGTTCAGTTCTATAAAAACATTTCACGTCGTTTGATGGGAGACAAGGGTGATGAATGGGCAAATCTGTCTGCACTTACTGTACGTTCTGTAGTCAATGGTGTACTGGGTGTTGCGGTGATACAGGCAACATTGGCTTTGATCGGTATGGGACTCATGGGTGTTCCTCTTGCCATGGTATGGGCTATCGGTATTATGTTCTTGACCATTATCCAAATTCCTGCTCTGTTGATCATCGGTCCAGTGATCGCTTATGTTTTCTCTCAAGGAAGCGGAACAGCTGAAGTTATTTTTGCTGTCTATATGCTCATCGTAGGAGCTAGTGATGGTGTGTTGAAACCTATACTTATGGGAAGAGGTGTAGATGTTCCGATGTTGGTTATTTTGATCGGTGCGATCGGCGGTATGATATTAATGGGTATGATAGGACTTTTTGTAGGAGCAGTTATCTTTGCTTTGGCATACACACTCTTTAAATTCTGGATAGCAGAAGTGGAAGAAGAATCTGAAGCTAAAGAAGCTTAGGTTAAACTATTACATTAAAGAAAAGCCTATAGAGCTTTTCTTTACCCAAGTCAATTAATGATAATCATGGAAAACATATGAAACAACTTACCGAAAAAAATAATTTTGTCTATCTCTTCTTTTCGCTAATCATTTTTCTCTTTTCTGCAGCGGTTGTGGTAGAGTTTCCTGGCAGTGTAGGTGAAGATATTTTTTCTATTGTAACAATGATGATGCTTATTATAAGTATAAAAAGTTTAAAAACAGAGAGAACATGGAAATGGGCAATCTATACTTTGATCGTATTTTTTGTACTATTAATAGCCCTGGAAAAATTCTTTAGTCATCAGTTCTATGTTTATCTTATTTTAGTGATCTTGTTGATCTTTTTTATTGGTTCTTTTGCATCGGCAGCCAAACAGGTACTTCTTGTTGGTGATATTGATGGAAATAAGATCATTGGATCATTGAGCCTTTATCTTTTACTGGGATTGATCTGGACAGTGATATATTTGTTACTTTTAGCCATGGACCCTTCTGCATTTTCTGGTGTTGAAGTAGCAAATTGGCAGCAGGGTTTTTCTCGTATAGCCTACTATAGTTTTGTTACTTTGACCACACTGGGCTACGGAGATATACTTCCTACCAACCATATTGCAGAATTTTTTGTCTATATGGAAGCAATTGTAGGCGTCTTCTATATGGCGATCATCGTTTCAAGTCTGATCTCTTTGCGTCTTGCAGCCTTGCAAGATGAAAAGCAAGGAAAATAGTTGCAAAGTGCTACTAAAGAAGATAAACGCTCCTTAATGCAGATCATTGATTCTTTGCTCTCATTCACTCTTTCTGATAAGCTTAAATTTGCGATCAAAGCATCATTGAGTATGGCACTTGCCTATCTCATCCCTCTGTCTCAGGGCTGGTCTCAACCTGGAACAGCAGCTACGACAGTTATGCTGATCGCTGCGATGGGTTCGGTGGGTGATTCTGTGATGAAAGGTGCTATGCGTGTTGTGGGTACTATTATCGGTGCAGCAGT
Source organism: Epsilonproteobacteria bacterium 4484_65 (assembly GCA_002085305.1). Taxonomy (GTDB): domain Bacteria; phylum Campylobacterota; class Campylobacteria; order Campylobacterales; family Sulfurovaceae; genus Sulfurovum. The sequence continues at coordinate 5,118 of NATJ01000007.1, forward strand.
TGGTATGACGCTTATTGGGCTTTTCCCTCAAGACAGGGAGATCTATCTTCTTTGTGCCTCTATAGCAGCAACATTATTTCTCTACTTAGCTCGTGCATATAAAGGTGATATGACAGTCTTTATGTTAACTGCTGTTACCCTACTTATGATGTTCCAAAATGGTGAAGTAGATAATGTATTTATCTTTGGTATAGATAAGACATATATGACAATCGTGGGGATCATTATCTATACGTTAGTAGGTATTTTCCTCTGGCCTGTCAATCTTAAAGATAGCAGTGCAGAGAACGCAACAGCACTTTCTACATTGCAGTCTAAACTTTACCTCCAGAGAGATGGAGAAAAAAAAGAGCGTAAAGTGCTTCATCAGAAAATAATTTTCCAGGAACAACTTTTAGGAACATCTATTATTGCCTCTAACAGTTCATCTATGGAAATGAATTTTTCTAAAACACAATGGTATGATATTGTCCATAGCTATAAAAAAGTCAATGAACTTCTAACATTACTCTCACATCATGATAAAGCATCTTATGTAGATGATTTTCCACGTTATGTTACAAACTATCAAACTATAGATACCGAGATATTAGAACTTTTGGAAGCACTTCCTTTAGCTTGGAAGGAACAAAAAGAGATAAAGATACCTGAGTCATTAAATTATGAATATAATATCTCAGAGATTAAAGAACTTTCTCAGCTTGATCGTGCAGACATGAGTACAACGATAAGTGATATGGTAAAACTACATACACAATTGTGCAAATTGGCTCAAAAGCTTAACAGCCTTATTAGCCCAATGCCAACACTATTTACACTCGAAGATATTCCAAAACCTGCCACTTTTCTTTGGTTTGACATGGAAGATCTTAAAGGTTCGTTGATTACCTTTATCGTCTTTTGGACTGCGACCCTGCTTTGGATCTATGTCAATCCTCCGGGAGGATTTATGATCGTGTTGTTTGCAACGGCACTTAGTGTCATAACAACTTTCTCTCCCCTGAAACCATCTTTATTGATCATTATCTTCTCTATGTCATTTGTATTTGCTACTGCGATGTATATTTTTGTTCTACCAAACCTTCATTATGCATGGGAACTGGGACTTTTTATCTTTGTCTATTCTTTTATCGGTTTTTATTTTATCAATCCCATGTTAGCTGTATTCTTTTTACTGGGTACTGCTACGCTGGGAATTAACAATACAATGAGTTATAATTTTGATGTTTTTCTGATTACATTATTTATATTTTATGCTTTTTTATTTTTACTCCTACTCTTTTATTATATTCCCTTCTCTACCAAACCAGAACATCTTTTTTTAGTGATGAAAAAGAGATTTTTAAAACTTTCACAGATACTGCTTCAACGAAGTAGCAACTTAACGAATGATAATGGTTCATTTCTAGGTAAAATAAGAGCAAATTACAGTAAAATACACCTCATATCTACAGTAAAGAAAATGCAACTTTGGGCAAGTAAAGTCGATGATAAATATTTTGATACGCTTGATAAAGATCTACTTTTAGGTTTTACTAAAGAGTGTGAAACATTTGTATACCTTTTAAAAATGATGCATCATAGAGATATACAGATGCTTGATAATCCTCTGATTAAAGTTTTTAGAGAAAAGCATGATGGAGCAACTTTGGCACATCTTTTAGGCGAATATGCTGAAGGTAAAGAAGTTAAAGATGTTGATCCATTCTGGAGAGATGAGAAACAGATCGTCACGAAAATAGAAGATAGCTTGAAAGTCTTTCTTTCTAATGTAGAGCCGGGTCAATACAGTGAGAAAGAGATCATTGGATTTTATGAAAATATCTCTCTACGCAGAAATGTATGGCTTGCATTTTTCTCTTGTCAAAAAATGATGGAAAAGATTGATTTTAAAGTATTGGAGAGAAGTAGATTTTAAAATGAAAAGAGTAAATATGAAAAATAAACTGCCAAAGTTAGGACTCTCTGTCCTGACCGTGTTGATGCTAAGCGGATGTGCAAAGCTTGGTCCGGACTTTATGGGTATGGGTAATCCTCCTATTCCTGAAAAGTGGAAACATGAGGGTACAAGAAGTGACAGTTCTGTTTCACAGTGGTGGAAAACTTTCCATGATCCTACCCTCAATACTTTGGTTCAAAAAACCTATGCACAGAACCTTGACATAAAAAGTGCCGGTCTGCGTATTGCACAGGCACGTGCAGTTCTGGGGATAAGTGAAGGTCTTGCTTTCCCTCAGGCACAGTCAATTTCCGGTTCTGCCTCTTCTTCACGGACAGGAGTCTCAGATATCGCTACAGCTGGTGTCAACTTTGATATTGGTTGGGAGATGGACATCTGGGGTAAATATGCCAGAGGCATAGAGTCTTCAGAAGCAAATCTCTATGCAAGTATCGCTTCCTATAATGACATTATGGTATCCGTGATCGCGGAAGTAGCACGTAACTATATCAACTACAGAACTGCCGAGGAACGTCTGGCCTATGCAAGACGAAACGTCTTGATACAGGAACGTGTGACTCAAATGACAGAAGTACAGTTCAATTCAGGTAATGTATCTGAACTTGACATGCAGCAGGCACGTACACAGCTTTACAATACACGTTCAGCTATCCCCTCGATAGAACTTTCAAAGATAAAAGCACGTAATGCCATTGCACTTTTATTGGGTACAGATGACAGAACAGTCAATAAAATACTTGCATCAGGCTCTAAAAAACACAGTGATTCAAAAGGCAAATATATTGATCTGGAGAAGAGAGGTGTCATGCAGATAAAAGAGAACACTTCTGGTCTTCTTAATGTCGTTAATGTCGATATGATCCCTCAAGCACGTTTGAATCCTTATAATAAGATCGATGCAGGTTTACTCATGAGAAGACCCGATATCAAGATTGCAGAATACCAAGTACGCTCGAATAACGCTTTGATCGGTGCAACGATAGCAGAACTGTATCCGAGTTTTTCACTCTTTGGTAATATTGGTTATAACACTAACAATGCCGGCGGATCCTGGGTTTCAGGATCAAATGCACTGGGTGTCACAGTAGGACCGTCCTTCTCATGGAATATCTTCCAATACGGACGTATCAAAAACCAGATCCGTTTACAAGATGCTGTGTTTGAAGAGAGTTTGGTTAACTACAACAAACGTGTTCTTTCTGCCGTGTCTGAAGTTTCAGATGCAGTCCATGGATATATCTTAACACAGAAACAGCAAGTAGAGAACCGAAAAGCAGTAGATGCCACCGTTCGTGCATTCAATATCTCTGTGATCCAGTACAATGACGGTCTGGTAAATTATCAACGTCTGCTTACTACGGTAGAAAAGTTGACAAGTACTCAAGACCGATATGCTACGATCAAAGGGAATCTTTCTACCCAGGCTATTTTACTCTATAAAGCACTTGGTGGAGGATGGCAGATCAGCAAAGGGAAATCATATCTCTCAGAAGAGACTGCTGCCAAAATGAAGAAGCGTGTGGACTGGGACAGATATCTTGACCCTGAAATGACACAACTTCCAAAAGAGATGCAATAATGACAAATCCCTACCCACATGAACTCTCCATAGGGGATGTCTACTACTCACCATTATTACTAGTAGCTTTTCTTGCTTTTGTTGCTGCTCTTATTACTGTGATGCTTCTAAACAAACTGAAACTGACACGCTATCTGGTTGCACCTTCTTACGTATTTATTGCGATCATGGCGTTATACATCGTACTGATAGACACATTCTGGATTAAATTTTAAAGGCTAAACATGAAGAAAATAATAAAAATCTTACTTACTCTTATAATACTTGGCACTGCTGCATTTTTTGCTTATAATAAATATAGAGCCTATATTGACAATCCTTGGACAAGAGACGGACAGGTTCGTACACAGGTCATTCAAGTTACACCACGCATCAATGGTATGGTAACCAAAATTCATGTAATAGATAATCAAAAGGTAAAAACCGGTGACCTTCTCTTTGAAATAGACCCTTCTCAGTATCAAGTCAAACTTAATCAGGCAGAGGCAAGACTTCAGCGTACAAAAGAAGCAGCCAAAGGTACAAAGATCGAATTTGAGCGTGTTAAAAATATCTATGACAAAGACAAAGGAGCGGTCTCTCAAAAAGACCTGGTCCGAAATGAAACGAGATACTATAAGTCTTTAGCAGACATTGATGCTTCTGAAGAAGCAGTTAACACAGCAAAACTCAACCTCTCTTACACTAAAGTATTTGCAGAAGTTGATGGCTATGTCTCTAACATCAATTTCCAGATAGGTTCGCAGGCAACAGCCAACAAAGCCATCTTAGCCTTAGTCGATGAAAATGCATACTGGGTATTTGGTTTCTTCCGTGAAGATGCCATCCCTGAAGTAAGTGTAGGAGACACAGCTATGGTGACACTTCTTGCATATCCAGATACTCCATTGAGTGGAAAAGTAGAGTCCATTGCATGGGGAATCGCCCACTCTGACGGTAATCCCGGTAATAACTTACTACCGAGTGTTAAGCCGGTATTTCAATGGATCAGGCTTGCACAAAGAATTCCTGTACGTATTAAGTTAGACAAACTACCTGAGAATGTCAAGCTTCGCTTTGGATTGACTGCTTCTGTGGTGGTACTAAAGAGTACAGAAAATAAGACTATAATTCATTTCTAAAATAATTTATAAAAGTAAAGTCAAGATGCATAAAAAGATAAAAACAATCATAAAGATACTCGCAGTTGCCGCTATAGGCTTAAATGGACTGGCATTCGCAGAAGAGGAGCAGCATGCACATGAAATGCATAAATGGGAACTTGGTGTTTCTTTTGGCTATGCAAACTTAAAAACAGAAGATGAAGAAGGTGCTAATATACATTTACATCTTTTAAAAAGATTAGAGGGTGATGGCATTCAAAAATACTTTTCAGTAGGTTTTGGTGCCGAGATGATAGTCACTGATGAAAAGCATTATGGGGCTATGGTGACATTGGCTGCACATCCAATGGAAGATTTAGTTCTTTCTGTTTCTCCAGGCTTTGAATGGGCAAACCATGAAGATCATGGATGGGAAAGAGAGTATGCGACACACTTGGAAGCTGCTTATACTTTTGATGTCTCTGAAAAGTATCATATTGGTCCGGTAATTGGCTACTCCAAGACAAGTGAAGCTGAACATTATACAGTTGGTATCCACATAGGTATCCCTCTTTAAACAAATCTCATCCATAAATTATTATGGTAAAATTCCAAAATTATTTACTGCTGTAAGGAGCTATACATGTTGTTGATGTCAAAAAAAGAGGAGTGGTTCGGTAATATCCGTGGCGATATCCTCGCTGGTATGGTCGTTGCTCTTGCCCTTATCCCTGAAGCGATCGCGTTTTCGATTATCGCTGGAGTTGATCCCAAAGTAGGACTTTATGCTTCATTTTGTATTGCAGTTGTTATCGCATTTATAGGAGGTCGTGCAGGTATGATCTCTGCGGCCACAGGGGCGATGGCTTTGCTTATGGTGACACTGGTAAAAGATCACGGGTTGCAGTATTTGCTTGCAGCAACGATCTTGACAGGTGTATTGCAGATTATTGCGGGGTATTTAAAGTTGGGAAGCCTGATGAGTTTTGTCTCTCGTACGGTAATTATAGGATTTGTAAATGCACTTGCGATATTGATCTTTATGGCACAGCTGCCTGAACTTACCAACGTTACATGGCATGTGTATGCTCTGACAACAGCTGGACTGGCGATCATTTATCTTTTTCCTTATGTACCTAAGATCGGAACACTTATCCCCTCACCTCTAGTGACGATCATTGTTCTTACCGCTGTCGTTTTAGTGATGGGAATAGATGTACGAACAGTGGGTGATATGGGTCAACTGCCTGATACATTACCGATCTTTTTATGGCCAGATGTACCTCTTAATTTTGAGACCTTGGCGATTATTTTCCCTTACTCTGCGGCATTAGCAGCCGTGGGACTACTCGAATCACTTATGACAGCAACCATCGTAGATGATATGACCGATACAGACAGTGACAAAAATCGAGAGGCTAAAGGGCAAGGTGTTGCCAATATCGCTTCAGGATGTATAGGGGGAATGGCAGGTTGTGCTATGATAGGACAATCGGTGATCAATATTAAATCAGGCGGTCGCGGTCGTCTCTCTACCCTTGTAGCAGGTCTACTGCTTCTTATTATGGTCGTCTTTATGAGTGATTGGATCAAGGTCATACCTATGGCAGCACTGGTTGCGGTGATGATCATGGTTTCCATCGGAACATTCAACTGGGAATCCATAGGGGGCTTAAGAACATTGCCTCTTTCTACCAATATTGTAATGCTCTCTACGGTTATCGTCGTTGTATGGACTCACAACCTCGCTTTGGGTGTATTTACCGGGGTACTCCTGGCATCACTTTTCTTTGCGAATAAAATCAGTCACTTCATGTACTGGGATACATCATATGATGAAGAGAGTGATACCCGTTCTTATAAATTCACAGGACAGATATTCTTTAACTCAGCAGACCGTTTGGCTAATGCGTTTGACTATAAGGAAGAGGTTAAAAATGTGATTATAGATGTAAGTCATGCACATTTCTGGGATATTACAGCTGTTTATGCCCTTGACAAATCAGTGATCAAACTTCGAAAAATGGGTAAAAAAGTTGAAGTGATAGGGAAAAATGAGGCTTCCAAAACCATCATCGACCGTTTTGGAATGCATGATAAACCTGAAGAGATTGAAAAAGTAATGGGTGGGCACTAAATGCTGAATCATAAAAAATTAATAAAATCAACAGTAGTTATATTGGCACTAGGTTTTACAACAATACATGCAGAAGGCACTCAACATCACTCTTCTGAGGAGCATAGTAGCCATAAGGGTCATGATCACTCGCAAAAAGAAGACAACAATGAAAGTCATGGTCACGCACATCGCTATAATAATCTTAAAAATGAAGTGAGTAGAGAAACCATTGAAAAAGCCGCAATACAGAAAGTTCAAAGTTTAGTAGCCCAAAAAAAGATCCATAAGAGTTGGGCATCTGCGCCAATTTCTAAGATAGGTAAAACTCACTATGGAGATACTGATGACTGGGTAGTAGGTTTTGATAATATGAAAATAAAAAATAAAAAAAGGCGAACGCTTTATATATTTGTAAGTGTACATGGTGAGATAAGAGGTGCCAACTATACAGGTAACTAATGCGTAAAAATTGATTTTACTGAAGGATATTTACTTGTCTAAAGACGAGTAAATATACTACTAATTATTCCGTAAGTTCTTCAAGAATAGTTTTAATCTTACCGTGAGTTTCACGAACTGCTTTAGCTGTCGCTTCATCTCTAATATCAAGGTCACTGATCCAGTTTTCGATTGAAGGGAAAGCTATATGTGCTTCTTTCTCATCTTTCTTCTTGTAGATAACCACTGAAAATGGTGCATAAGCACCAGCATCAGGATGATTTTTTGATACTGGATAGATTGCATTAAATCTAATAATCGAGTATGTATCGAAGAAATCATAATCATCATGTTGTAGTTTATATGATTTTGGTATTAAAAAACCAACCGGTCCCAATTCACTTTCAAACTCTTCTTCAAAGCTATCTTTAGCATCTACATAGGTGTCACCATCTTCAAGTTCAAACTCTATTGCAAACTCAGTCGTTAATGGTTTTGAAGATTTAGTATTATGATTTACAGACAAATACTTGCCATTTGGCAATGCTTTATGAAGTGCTGTATCTACTGCTTTGGCATACTCTATTAAATCCGGATCTGTTACGGGAATTTTAGTAACTCTAGCCATACCAGCCAGTGACAAGGTAGAAATATTAATAGTGTTTTTTGCAGCATCTTCATAAATTGACATTGAGAGTGGCGTTATCAAACCTATACTTGGATATTTTTTCATAAGTTTTGAAACCAGCTTGGGGTTAGTAAAGATTGCCAAGTTGTAGTTTTTATGATGCACTTTACCATATCTTTTTGAAAAAATTGAATTCATGTCATTATTCACATCAACCACTACACCACTTGCATTAAAAGCTTTTTCAATACTCTTGGCATTGATCGTACCCTTTGTGTTATCAACACTAAATATTTGAATATTTTGAATTTCCGCTGCACAAACACTTACCCCTAGTACTAAAAACGCACCTATAAAGACCTTTAAAATCTTTTTCATTATTATCCTTTAAATTAATATGATTGTATTATATTACTATATTATTATAGATCCACTTGCAAATTCAACTTAACCTATGAATATACTGTAGCTTTTCAGATAGTTTTGGTACAATAATTTTATTTCTAATACTAAAAAGGAAAAATAAATGATAAAAAAAACACTACTCTCTTTAGCGATCCTAACCCTTCTCTTTCCCTCAGTAACTACAGCAGAAGAGATAGAGCCCATAGATATGTATGAGTATATGAGGACAGCACTTGGTGGAGATTGGAAATTATCACCGGCTGAAAAACAGATAGGTACTACAGCATATAAACATGAATATGTTTTACCTTTGGTTGGTACAGAAAGTACAGCGGTAGCCTACAAGCTTATCGGTTATGGTTCTACTATACAGGAAGATCTTCTCCCAAACAACAAAAAACAGATGGTAACAATGTACCATTGTGATGACTATATTGACTGTACACAAATATTGGCTACACACTACTGTTCGAAAATGAATCAACCACAATTTATTATGGATCTTAAAAACTCTACAAAAGAGAAACTCATTTTTGATTGCAATATGGAGACTCAACTGTGTAAATCAACTGAAGATCATGTACATAAGATCATTTTAGAGTTTTCAAATAACGGCAAACATCTTAAATCATCTTACCTGGGATGGACAGATCAAAAACCAAATAAAAAGAATTCAATTTACCATTTTGATAAAAAGTAATTGGAAAAATATAAACTTTATATAAGACTTATGTTAATATATAATTAGTATTTATGTATACAAGCTGGATGCTAAAATAACCAACGGATATACATTTAAAGGATATTTATGTTCAAAAAATATATAACAATAAGTTTAATATTCTCTTTATTCTCTTTTGCCGGCGATAAAGGTATTGAACGCAGTGGTGTGATGGTAACTACTGCTACAGCAGATAAAGAGCAAAAAAATTATGTAGTCAAACGTAATATCCCTGATGAGTGTAAAAATATTCCTATAACAAATAAAATGCTTTGGACAGAAAATTTTGCACATGAAAGTGTACCTGAAGCATGTAAATCTACTTATGTACATACCAAAGGGAAACTTCTTTCTATGCACTTAGATGAAGATCTGGAAACCTATGGTGAGTTGGAAGTTTTATATTTTCTTAAAGAGATGCAGCATAATGACCAGATGCTTCTAATAGACAGTCGTACAGAAAAGTGGTTTAATTACCGTACTATTCCAGGTGCGATCAATATGCCGTTTAAATACTTTGAAAAAAAAGATGAATATAATTTTCATTTTGAATATGCTTTAAAACATCTGGGTGCCTTTATTCAAAAAGATGGAGAGTATGATTTCTCTAATGCTAAAACATTGGTACTGTTTTGCAACGGTCCTTGGTGTAACCAATCCCCACGTATGATCTTTGCACTTTTGAAGATAGGTTATCCGGCAGAAAAGCTAAAGTGGTACCGTGGAGGCATGCAGGACTGGCTTGGAGCCGGCATGACATCCACGAGAGAGTGACCTATTAGGATTACTTTACGATCAGCCTAGCATTTGTTGCCTGAATAGGTCTGTTGTTTGGGTGATGCATCGTATGTAAAAATGCCTCTACCTGTGCTTTGGAAACACTAACCGGTGTTTTAAGTACTAACCAACGCACACCTTCACTACATGGTGGTGTTGTGAGTGAACCATTGAAACGGTAGTAGTCTTTGTTTTTTGGGAGCAGTGCTGCTGAAATATCAGAAAGTTTTAATGCACCCTTCTCATTAGCTGCTTTAGGCATCTTCTCCCATACTTTTGATAATGCTTTGTTCTCTTCACCCTCTTCAAACATCAGAGCAAGTACTGCAAGATTCCCATCTTTATCTGCATGCACAAAGTGTGCTTCAAGTGGGAAAGATTTACCGTCTATGTGGTTTTCACTTGGTGTATGGAAGTGGAATTGCTTTAATTCAAATGTAATTCCATCTACTTTTAACGTACTTCCTGCTTCTACATTGACCTGAACAGTATGGCCATTGTTCAAGATCTCAC